>WQXW01000152.1 GCA_009781575.1 Solirubrobacterales bacterium | reverse complement strand
TCCCGAGCGCAGGATGGCGAACACGATCAGCCCGAGACCGAGCGCGGAGAGCGCGGTGCCCGCCCAGTCGAGGCGCACCTTCGCCTCCGAGGCCCGCTCCTCCTCCTCCATGCGCCGGGTGAGCGCGAGGATCGCCACCACGATCACGACCTCGCCGGCGAACACGTAGCGCCAGGAGAGGTAGGTGGTGAAGGCGCCGCCGACGATCGGGCCCACGGCGATCGCGATCGCCGCCGCCGAGGCGACCAGGCCGTACGCGCGCGGCCGTTCGTCCCTGCCGAAGTTCTGCGCCACCAGCGCGACGATCGCGGGCAGGATCAGACACGCGCCGAGGCCCTCCAGCAACGACCACCCGATCAGCAGCACCGCCAGGCTCGGCGAGAGCGCGGTGAGCCCCGATCCGGCTCCGTAGATCACGCAACCCAGCGCGAAGCCGCGCTTGGGACCGAGCAGCTGGCCGATCTTGCCGCCGGTCACCATCAGCGCCGCCATCACCAGCGTGTACAGCGTGATCGCGATCTGGATGCCGGTGATGGTCGTGCCGAGGTCCTTGGCGACCGTGGCCATCGACACGTTCATCACCGAGGTGTCGAGCATCATCAAAAACTGCCCCGCGCAGAGCGTGAGCAGCGCGATCCCCGACCCGCGCGCCCCGCGCTGCGCCCCTCCGTCTCCGGGCCCACGCTCCGCGCCCCCCGCCGCAGCTCTCTGGCTCGCCACGGACCCCAGCCTACGCGGCCCCCCGGCCGGAGCGCGACACGCTCGGGGCGGCCACGCCGCGCGCGCGCGGCTACGATTGGCAGGCCAGATGGAGCTGACAGCGCCAGAGATCCGCGTGCTTGGCTGCCTGCTCGAAAAGCAGCGCACGACCCCCGACGTGTATCCGCTGTCGCTCAACTCGCTGCGGCTGGCGTGCAACCAGTCGACCAACCGCGATCCGGTGGTGCGCTACGACGAGGCCACGCTGCGCGAGGCGCTGCGCCGCCTGCACCGGCGCGGCCTGGTGCGGCTGGCCAGCGGCCACACCAGCAGGGCCGAGAAGTACCGCCACCTGCTGGCCGACGCGCTGCCGATGGGCCCCGACGAGCAGGCGGTGATGTGCGTGCTGATGCTCCGCGGAGTGCAGACGCCGGGCGAGCTCAAGCAGCGCACCGACCGCATGCACGCCTTCGCCGATCTGGGCGCCGTGCACGACACGCTGGCGCGGCTGATCGAGCGCGGCCTGGTCGCCCGCCTGGAGCGCCGCCCGGGCCAGAAGGAGGAGCGCTATGTCCACCTGCTCGCCGGCGAGGAGGACGAGGGCGTCGACGGGAGCTCCATCGCCGCCAGCACCGCGACCCCTGGCGGAACCGCCGCCGCGGGCGCCGCGCCCGGCCTCCCGGCCGCGGGCGACGCGGCCGCGCTGGCGCAGCTCACCGAGCGGGTGGCGCGCCTCGAGCGAGAGGTCGGCGAGCTGCGGCGGCTCAGCGGCGAGCGGCCGGCCGAGAACCCGATGCACGAGCACTCCCTCGAGCTCGAGGCCGACGGGTCGGAGGGGGAGGGGTCGGTTTCTGATTCGGCGTGCCGCATTGATCAGCCTGATGCCCGCCCCGGGCCCGCCGCACGGGCGCACTGAAAATGCGCATTTTGCGGGAATCTGGCGCGGCCTCGGCCTTGAACACGGCTGTCCGAGACTCCGTTGGGGGATTCAAAAAGAGGATTCGTTCCGCGCGGAACCAATCCTCAAAACAAAACACGCAACGGACGGAGCTCGCCCGGCGGGCACCTCGCATTTTGTGTGAATCGCCACTTCACTGTCACAGGCAGGCAAATAGAAAGCCCCCCGCAGCGCGCCCAGCCGGAGGCCGCGGGGGACGAGGTCGCCGAGCGCGAGCCGGTGGGCCAGGTGGGCCAGGTGGGCCCGGTGGGCCGCGAGCCGGCGCGCGAGCAGTGGCGGTGAGCGGATGGGCGCGCACGCGCTGATCCTGGCCGCCGCGAATCCCGACACGGCGAGCGGGGTGGGGATCCCGCTGGCGGTGGCCGCGGGGCTGGTGTCGTTCCTCTCGCCGTGCGTGCTGCCGCTGGTGCCGGGCTACCTGTCGACCGTGATCGGCGTGACGCCGGCCGAGCTGGGCCGGGCGCGGGTGCGCCGGGTGCTCGTGCCCAGCCTGCTGTTCATCGCGAGCTTCTCGGCGATCTTCATCCTGTTGGGCCTGGGCGCGACGGTGGTGGGCTCGACGCTCAACACCCACCGCCACACGCTGGAGCAGGTGGGTGGCGTGCTGATCATCCTCATGGGCGTGCTGTTCATGGCGACGCCGTTCGTGCGCTTTTTGAACTTCGAGTGGCACTCGGAGGGGCTCACGCGGCTGGCGGGCCGCGGCGGGCCGGTGATCGCGGGCGCGGCGTTCGCGATCGCGTGGACGCCGTGCACGAGCGTGACCCTGGGCGCGATCCTCACGCAGGCTGCGATCTCCAACTCGGCGGCGCACGGCGCGCTGCTGTTGGCCTTCTACTCGGCGGGGCTGGCGATCCCGTTCCTGCTGCTGGCGCTGGCGTTCGAGCGGCTCGCCGGCGCGCTCACGCTCGTCAAACGCCACTTCCCGGTCGTGATCGGCGTGGGCGGCGCGGTGATGGTGGCGCTGGGCGCGCTGATCCTGACCGGCGAGTTCACGACACTCAATACACAGGCCAACAACCTGCTGCAGGGCACGGGGCTGGACTTCTCGGGCATCTGAGCGATGCGTGTGCAGCAGCGCACGGCACTGGCCTCGGTGGTGGCCGCCGCGGCGCTCATCGCGCTGAAGCTCGTCACGGGCCTGCTGACGCACAGCCTCGGGCTGATCGCGGAGGCGGCGCACTCGGCGAGCGACCTCGTGGCGGCGCTGCTGACCTTCTTCGCGGTGCGCGTGGCGGTGCGCCCGCCCGACCGCGAGCACCCCTTCGGGCACGGCAAGGCCGAGCACCTCTCGGCGCTGGCCGAGGCCGGCATCCTCGTGATCGTGGCGATCGCGATCGCGGTCGAGGCGCTGGCGCGGCTGACCGGGCCGGTGCACCACGTGGACGCGCACGGATATGCGCTGGCGGTGATCGGCGTGGTGATCGTGGTGGACGCGTCGAGGACGGTGATCTCGCGCCGCGTGGCGCGCCGCACGGAGAGCCCGGCGCTGGAGGCCAACGCGCTGCACTTCGCGCTGGACATGCTGGGCTCCGGCGCGGTGCTGGTGGGCCTCGTGCTGGTGCGCGCGGGTGAGCCGCGCGCCGATGCGGTGGCCGCGCTCTTGGTGGCGGGGCTGGTGCTCTTCTCGGCGGGCCGCCTCGCGCGGCGCAACGCGCGCGCGCTGATGGACCAGGCCTCCGCCGGCGCGGCCCAGCGCGCGGCGCGCGAGGCGATCGAGGGCGTGGGCGAGCACCTGGCGCTGCGCCGCCTGCGCATGCGCCAGTCGGGCGGCACGCACTTCGCGGACGTGGTGGTGGCGGTCGAACCGGACGTGGCCATCTCCAGAGCGCACGCGGTGGCGAGCGCGATCGAGGAGGCGATCGCGCGGCGGCTGCCGGGCGCGGACGTGGTGGTGCACGTGGAGCCCGACGCGGGGCTGGGCCCGCTGCGCCAGCGCGCCACCGCGGCGGCGCTGGCGATCCCGGAGGTGCGCGAGGTGCACAACGTGGTGCTGCTGCGCGTGGCGGACGGCACCGAGCTGACGCTGCACATGAAGCTGCCCAGCGGCCTGACGCTGCGGGCGGCGCACGAGATCGCAAGCCAGGTGGAGGCGGCGATCCTCGAGGCGGCGCCCGAGATCGGCCGCGTGCGGACGCACATCGAGCCGCTGCAGAGCGACGGCGCGACCCCGGCCAGCCAGCGCGCGGGGCTGGAGCGAGAGCGCGATCAGGTGCGCGCGATCGTGCGCGAGCTGACCGCGCGCGAGCCGGGGGAGCTGCGCTTCCGCGAGACCGAGGGCGGAATCGTGCTGCTGCTCACGCTCGAGCTCGACCCCGAGGCGACACTCGAGCAGGCGCACTCATGCGCGACCGAGGCCGAGCGGCGCATCCGCGCGCGGCTCAGCGGGGTGGAGCAGGTGCTGATTCACACCGAGCCGGCGTAGCGGCGGCGGCGGCGGCGGCGCGGCGCGCCAGGTAGCGCCGTTCCCACGCGCGCTGGTTGCGCTTGGCGTCCAGCACGAAGGGGGAGAGGCCGATCGCCTTCACGATCGCGCGGTTGATCAGCGAGTCGGGAAAGGGGAGAGGGCGGAGCACGTCGAGGAACAGCACCACGCGGGTCTCGTCGGTGTCGTTCCACACCTCGTGGTTGTAGGTGTCGTCGAAGATCATGCTGCGGCCCTGCACCCAGTGGCGCACCTCCTCGCCGACGCGGATTCGGCACGCCTCGCGATCGTGGGGCACGATCAGCCCCAGGTGGTAGCGCACCACGCCCTTGTAGGGGCCGCGGTGATCGAGGATGTGCTTGCGGGGGGAGAGGATCGAGAACATCGCGGTCGTCATGCCGGGGATCTGGCGCATGAGCGCCGCGGTGCGGGGGCACATCCGCACGCCGAGCTCCGCTTCGAAGCCGAAGCCGTACAGGAAGAAGGTCTTCCAGCGATCGTCGTCGGTGATCTCGATCTGGTCCTTGGAGATCTCCTGGAAGTTGGGCAGCGCGTCGCGATCCTCCAGCACGCGCGCGAGCTCCTCGCGGATCATCCCCCAGTTGCGCTCGAGCTCGGCCACCCAGGGGAAGTCCTCGAGCTCGAGGAACGCGCTGTCGCCGACCAGCGAGCGCCGCCCGACGAAGCGCTCGATCGGCGCCAGGATCCGTTCCCCCACCGAGATCGTGAGCGCGACGATGCGATCCCACATGAACCGAACCCTATCTCGCCGGCCCACGGAGAAGGGGCTCGCCGAGGAGGGGGATGTGGGGCTTGCATTCGATCAATCTGAGCAAAGCGGTGCCGGTCGAGCTGCGGCCGTTGGGTTTTTTGTTCTGCGGATTCGTTCCGCGCCGAACGAATCCCCATTTTGAATCCACCAACGGCGCCTCTGACAGGTGTGTTCGAGCTACGTGGCGGCCACGACGGGCACGTCGTAGGCAGCGAACTGGGGATCGGCGGTTACGATCGACAGTCGCTCGTGGCGCGCCTGTGAGATCAGCAGACGGTCGAACGGGTCCCGGTGGTGCAGCGGCAGAGCAGCCACGCCGAGGCCGTGCTCGGGTGTCAGGCCGAGTATCCGGGCGCCGCTGTCGGTCGTTCGGTCGTAGAGCTCCTTGGGGATGGTGAGCTTGCCCACTGACGCCTTCACGCCGATCTCGATGAACGATACGACGCTGACAAGCAGCTCCTCGGCCGCTTGG
>WQXW01000151.1 GCA_009781575.1 Solirubrobacterales bacterium | reverse complement strand
TCCAGCGGGATCCCGTCGAGCAGCGTCCGCATGTCGCCCACGTGCGCGATCGAGATGTCGTGCTCGCCCACGTACACCGCGGTGAGCGTGGTGCCCATGCCGGCGTGCTCCGCGCTGTCGTGCGAGAGCTCGTGGATGCGCGCGTTGGCGCTCTGCGCCTGCTCCATCAGCGCGCGCTCGGGGTCCGCCGGCGAGCCCACGCCGGCGCGGAACGCGTCGACCGCCACGCGCGAGGCCACCTCGCCGGCCTGCGCGCCCCCCATGCCGTCGGCCACCACGAAGAGGGGCGCGCGGGCGAGGTGGGAGTCCTCGTTGGCGCGCCGCTGGCGGCCGGTGTCGCTCCCCGCGTACTGCTCTGCCACGCGGATCATCTCAGTCGGCCTCGAAGGTGAATTCGCTCTCGCCGATGCGCACGCGGTCGCCGGGGTGCAGCGGCCTCGGCGTCTCCAGCAGCTCCTCGTTGAGGTAGGTGCCGTTGGTGGAGGTGAGGTCTTCGATCACCATGATCCCGCCCTGCTGGTAGATGCGCGCGTGGCTGGAGGAGGCGAAGGGGTCCTGCAGGCGCACTTCCGCGCGGTCGCCCCGGCCCAGCACGAGATCGCCGTCGAGGTCGTAGATCATGCCCCGATCGTGGCCCGGCGCGCGCTCGACCACCAGGCGCGGCGCGCGCGCGGCCATGTCGTGGGCGCCCAGCGAGGAGGCCGCGTACATGCCGGTGGCGTCCGGCCCCAGCGGAACCCCGTTGCCGCCCGGCCCGCCCGGGCCGCGGCCACCCGGGGAACGCTCGCCCGGCGCGCGGCGCAGGTCGCGCAGCGCGCTGCGCGCGACCCACAGCAGGAAGAGGTACAGCACCGCGAGGAAGCCGAACTCGAGCGCCTTGGACACCGGCTGGAGCGTGCTCATCGCTGCTCGAACACGATCCTGGTCGAGCCCAGCTCGATGCGATCGCCGGAGCGCAGCACCTGCGCGCCCTCGATCGGGCGGTCGTTGACGCGCACGCCGTTGGTCGAGCGCAGGTCGGCGATCGTCCAGCCCTGCGGCGAGGGCCGCAGCTCGGCGTGCCTGCGCGAGATGCCGGTGTCGTCCAGCACCACGTCGCACTCGCGGCTGCGCCCGATCACGCCGCCACCCGGCGGCAGCACCATGCGCCGGCCGCTCACCAGCAGCAGCGGGCGCGCGCTGCGGCGCGCGTGCCCCTCCTCGATCGGCCCCCGCAACCGCTCGGAGCTCGAGTAGATCATGGTCTTGCCGTGCTCGTCGGGGTCCACCTCGGCGAGCCCCGTCTGCAGCCCCCGCCGCGTCCCCGGGCGCGCCGCGGAGCGCGCCGGAGCCGGCTCGGCGCCCAGCTCGGGCCGCGTGGAGCGCGCCTGGATCCCGAATTCGCCCAGGCGCAGGTCGCGGTCGGTGTGGAACAGCACCGACAGCCGCGCGCCCAGCACCAGCTCCTCGCGGCGCGCGTGCTCCAGCAGGTGCGCGCACAGCTCGTCGATCACGTCCTGCTCGACGTCCTCGTAGTGCTCGCGGTCCTGCGGGGAGAGCCACACGTGGTACTCGTTGGGCGCGTAGGTGCGCGACAGCGACGGCGTGCGGTGCTCGTCCATCTCGTGCGCCAGCTTGCGTGCCAGCTCCATTGGGCGCACCTCCGAGCGGAACGCGCGTCCGAACGCGCCCTCCACGAGGTTGGCGATCATGCTCTCTAAACTCCTCAGTGGGTTCATCTCGAGGCGCGCCTCCACCGGGGCCGCCCAGGGCCATGCTACGTCAGTCAGACGGGGCCCCGCAGCGCTCGCGCGGCCACCGCGAGCAGCGCGCCCAACACCGCGCCCACGGCGGCGCCGCGCGGGGAGGGGTGCGCCAGCGCAAACGGCGGGCCGTGCCCGAGCGTGGGCGCCGCCGCGATGAGCGCCGCGCTCCAGATCGACACCGCCCCGATGTCCAGCAGCGCGCTGCGCCCGCGCACGATCCACGGCAGCACCGCCGCGCCCACCGCCCACAGCGCCGCGCCCCCCAGCACGCCCAGCGTGAGCACCCCTCCCAGGACGTGCGCCGCGGCCACTTCGAGCGAGCCCTCCCAGCGCGCGCGCGCCGGCACGCCCGTCGCCCCCAGCCACAGGCGCCGCCCCACGAGCGGCTCCGCGAGGCACAGCCACCAGTAGCCCAGCGCGCCCAACGCGGCGCGCGCGCGCCAGCGGCCGGCCTGGGCCGCCAGCGCGGGGTACGCGCCCGCCAGCCCCACCACGCCCAGCGCCGGCGCCAGCGCGGCGGCCATCCACCCCGGGCCGGCGCGCCGCGGCAGCGCCAACAGCGGCGCGGTGGCCGCCAGGACCAGCAGGCCCGCCCCGGGCAGGCCGCGCGCCGCCAGCCACACCGCCAGCGCCACGCCCAGCCCCAGCCACACGACGCGGGGCAGTTGCAGGCGCGCGCGCAGCGGCGAGGCCGGCCGCTCGGCGTCGTCGTGGTCGGCGGGGTCGGCGGGGTCGGCGGGGTCCTCGCGCTCGGCGAGCTCGGTGCGATCGGCCGGCTCCTCGAGCTCCCCGCGCTCGGAGCGTTCCGCGCGCTCCCAGCGCCCCCCGCGCGCGGGCCGCGGAGCGTGCAGGCCGGCGTGCACGGCGTCCTCGAGCGCCATGCGCAGCTCGGCGAGCGTGCCGCGCTGCGGCGGCGACGGCGCCAGCGCGCGGTCGATCGCGTGCGTCAGCTCATGTGGCAGGTCGGGCCGGCGGTGCGTGAGCGGGGGCACCGGCCGCCCGATGCGCCGCGCGGTGGCCGCCGGCGTGGAGCCGCGCACGGGGTTGGCGCCGGCCAGAGTCTCGTACAGCACGAGCGCCAGCGAGTAGAGGTCGGAGGGCTCGCCCGCCTCGCGCCCCTCGCTCTGCTCGGGCGACATGTAGGCGAGCGTGCCCAGCACCTCGTCGGTGCGGGTCAGCGCATCCGCGCCCGCCAGCGTGGCGCCGCCGAAGTCGGTCAGCTTGGCGATCGCCGCGCGGCGGTGGGGCTCGTGGGGGACGAGGATGTTGTGGGGCTTCACATCGCGGTGGATCACGCCGCGCGCGTGCGCGTGCTCGAGCGCGCCGGCGATCGCGACACCCACCTGCGCGGCGCGCTGGGGCTCGATCGCGCGCTCGGCGATCAGCTGCGCCAGCGTGGCGCCGTGGACCAGCTCGCTGACCAGGTAGAAGCAGTCGCCCTCGGCCTGCGCCTCGTACAGCGCGACGATCGCGGGGTGGGAGAGGCGCGCGGCGGCCTGCGCCTCGCGCTGGGCGCGCTCGACGGCGCCGGGCTGGCGGGGGGCGCGCGCGTCGTCGCGGGCGGGCGGCGGCAGCGCGATCCGCTTGAGCGCGACCTCGCGGCGCAGCTGCTCGTCGTGGGCGCGCCACACCACGCCGAAGCCGCCCTCGCCGAGCCGCTCGAGCAGGCGGTAGCGGCCGAGCAGGCGCCGCTCGGCGTGCGCGCGCACGGGAGCGATGAGCGTGTCCACGCCCCCCTACGGTTCGCCGTCGGCGCTCCGCTCCCTGCTCGGGCGTCGCCCGCTCGGGGCGCGGGCGTCATACTGATGGACTTCGAGAGAGCCCTTCGAGGAGTTGCAGCTTGTCGTTCTTCGACGACGACGGCAGCGGCGAGGACCGCGAGCCGTCCGCCACAGCCACCCGCCAGCGGGGGCGGCCGCGGCCGCGGCGCCCGCAACCGGCGGGCACTCATCACGGACCCGATCACCACACGATCATGGTGCGCCGGCGCATCGCCGCGGCGGTGGGCGTGGTGCTGGTGATCGTGCTCGTGCTGGCGGTCAGCGGCTGCCTGAAAAGCCAGAAAGTGCGGGAACTGCAGGAATACAACCACCGGGTCAACCAGATCGCGCGCGAATCCGACCAGCAGGTCTCCCACCAGCTCTTCCGCGCGCTGCTGGGCGCCTCGGGCCGCTCGCCGCTGGACGTGGAAGTCAAGCTGGACGAACTGCACGGCCAGGCCCAGACGCTCTCCGAAGAGGCCGCCAAACTGTCGGTGCCGGGCGACATGGCGCCGGCCCAGCGCAACCTGCTGCTGGCGCTGGACCTGCGCGCGGAAGGCGTGCACCGCGTGGCCGGCCAGGTGCGCGCGGCGCTGGGCGGGCACAGCAAGCAGGCCAGCGCCAACATCGCGGGCGCGATGGAGAACTTCCTCGCCTCCGACGTCGTCTACGCACAGCGCGTGACCCCCCTGATCCAGCAGACGCTCACCGCGGACGGCGTGAACGGCGAGACCACCGCGACCAGCCACTTCCTGCCCAACATCGGCTGGCTGGAAAGCGAAACGGTGCTGTCGCGCATCACGGGCAAATCGGGCGGGGGGAGCGGGGCGGGCGGGCCGGTGGCGCCGGGCACGCACGGCCACAAGCTGACCTCGGTGGCGGTGGGCGAAAACACCCTCCAGGAAGCGCCCGCGCTGAACCACATCGCCGGCGGCGCCAACCCGACCTTCACCGTGGGGCTCGAAAACTCCGGCGAAAACGTGCAGACCAACGTGAAGGTGAGCGTGTCGGTGGAAGGCGGCGGCAAGACCGTGAGCGCGTCGCACACGATCAACCGCACCGAACCGCACCAGAGCCTCACGGTGGACATCCCGGTCAGCGGTGTGACCCTCGCGACGGCCTCCACGATCACCGTCTACATCGAACCGGTGCCGGGCGAGACCGAAACCGAAAACAACAAGGGCACCTACGATGCAGAATTCCAGCAATGACCGTGGCGCGAGGAGCTAAGTTATCCCCCACGTGATCGCCTCCTCGCTGACCGACACCACCGGGATCATCGCGCTGGCGGCGGCCGCGCTGGCGGCGCTGGCGCTGGCCGCATCGGCCGCCGCGTTCGTGAGCCTGCGGCGCGTGCGCCGCGCACAGCGGGCGGTGCTCGGCGGCGGCGGCGAGCGCGACCTCGTGGCTCACGCGAGCGCGATCGGGGAGGGCTTCGAAGCGCTGCGCGAGTACGTGGGGGAGGTGGCCGAGCGGCTCGACGGGCGCCTGGCCGGCGTGGAGAGCGCGCTGGAAGGCGCCATCGCGCACCGCGCGCTCGTGCGCTACGACGCCTACAACGAGTTCTCCGGGCGCCAGTCGATGTCGATCGCGCTGCTGGACAACACCTGCTCGGGGATCGTGCTCACCTGCATACACCACCGCGACCAGGCGCGCGTGTACGCCAAGCAGGTTCGCGGCGGGCAGAGCGAAGAAGGGGAGCTCTCGCCGGAGGAGGCCGAGGCGATCCGCGTGGCGCTCTCGCCGGAGAGCTCCCCCAGCGATGCCCACCAGCCCGCGGCCTGAGGGCGCGCCGACGGTGCGGGGCGAGGCGGTGCGGGGC
>WQXW01000150.1 GCA_009781575.1 Solirubrobacterales bacterium | reverse complement strand
CCGGCCCGGCGCCCGCGCCTCTCGCGCCCGCGCCTCTCACGCCCGCGCCCCTTCGCGCTCGATCGCGCCCAACAGCAGCCGGTGCAGGCGGTCGTCGTCGGTGAGCTCGCTGTGGAAGGCGACCGCCAGCATGTGCCGCTCGCGCGCGGCCACCGCGTGGCCGTCGACCTCGGCGAGGATCTCCACCTCGGCGCCGTGCTCCTCGATCCACGGCGCGCGGATGAAGACGGCCCTGACCGGGCCGCCGTCGATCCCCCGCACCGGCAGGTCGACCTCGAAGCTCGAGATCTGACGCCCGAACGCGTTGCGCCGCGCGCGGATGTCCATCACGCCGAGGTGGTCGCGGTCGAGCATGATCAGGCCCGCGCAGGAGCCCAGCACCGGCGTGCCCCGCGCGATCAGCTCGCGGATCGGCTCGGCCAGCCCCTCGCGCTCGATCCCCAGGCTGATCGTGGTCGACTCGCCGCCGGGAATCACAAACCCCTCCAGCCCGCCGAGGTCGCGCGCCACGCGCACCTCGCGCACGCGCGCGCCAAGCCCGCGCAGCATGCGCGCGTGCGCCTCGAAGCCGCCCTGGATCGCCAGCACCCCTATGAGCGGAGCATCCATGGTTTTCTCAGCGCGCCCCGTGGGGCGGCCGAGGACCAAGCAGATCAAGGACGCACCGAGCGAAGTGTGCGTAAGCACATGAGCGAAGGAGGACGCCGATATGCGCCGGTCATCGGCCGCCCTACGGTTACCGGCCGCGGTGGGCTAGGAGCTGCTCGCCCTCGAGCTTTGAGGTCTCCAGGCTGCTCATCGCCGCGCCCAGCCCGCGCGAGGCGGCCGCGATCCGCTCGGGATCCTGCCAGTGGGTGGCGGCCTCCACGATCGCGCGCGCGCGCGTGGGCGGGTCGGAGGACTTGAAGATGCCCGAGCCCACGAACACGCCCTCGGCGCCCAGCGCCATCACGAGCGCCGCGTCGGCCGGCGTGGCGATGCCGCCCGCGCAGAACAGCACGACCGGCAGGCGCCCCTCGCGCGCCACGCCCCGCACCAGGTCGAGCGGTGCGCCCAGTTCCTTGGCCGCGCTCGCCAGCTCCGATTCATCGAGCGAGCCCAGGCGGCGCACCTCGCCGGTGATGCCCCGCATGTGCCGCACCGCCTCCACGATGTCGCCGGTGCCGGCCTCGCCCTTGGAGCGGATCATCGCCGCCCCCTCCCCTATGCGCCGCAGCGCCTCGCCCAGATTGGTGGCGCCACACACGAACGGCACCTTGAACGCCCACTTGTCGATGTGGTTGCACTCGTCCGCCGGCGTCAGCACCTCCGACTCGTCGATGTAGTCGACCTCGAGCGCCTCCAGCACCTGCGCCTCCACGAAGTGGCCGATCCGCGCCTTGGCCATCACCGGGATGCTCACCGCCTCCTGGATGCCCGCGATCATCTCGGGGTCCGACATACGCGCCACCCCGCCGTCGCGCCGGATGTCGGCCGGCACGCGCTCGAGCGCCATCACCGCCGCCGCGCCCGCGTCCTCGGCCACCTTCGCCTGCTCAGCGGTGACCACGTCCATGATCACCCCGCCCTCGAGCATCTCCGCCAGGCCGGTCTTGACCCGGAATGTCGCCTCGTCGCGCATCTACCCGGAGAATAGCCTGCGCCCTGAAGGGCGCCGCCTCAGCCGAGGCGCAAGCTGCGGCCGAGCGCTGCTTCGACGCGGCCCGACAGCGGTGCGGCGTCGGAGGCGGCGATTCCGTTCAGCTGATCGGTGAGCGCGACCGCGGGTCGCCCGGGGAGCACGATCTGCGCGGTCGCTTCGCCGGTGCGGGCGCATACCGCGCCGACGTCGCTGCGCACCCGCGCGAGGATCCGCGCAAAGGGGGCGGCGCGGAACGTGAGCATCATCCTCAGCGGCGCCGCCGAATCGGCGACGCTCTCCGCGGGGCAACTCGGAACCGGGCCCGCCGGTTCGGCGAGCGGCAGTTCGTCGATCAGGCGCGCGGCGGCGGCGACCGCGCGTGGGTCGACGGTGCTCAGGCGCCGCGCGCGCCGCGGGCGCGACGGTTCGCCCGCGAAGCCGCGAAAAGCGGGGCGCACGACTTCGACCTCCAGGGAGCGCGCGCCGGCAGGGACAAACGAGCTCGCCGATCGCAGTCGGTGCCAGGCGACGACGGTGTCGACTCGCACCGCATAGTGCCCGCGGCCGGCAGCGGCGATCGAGACGAATGCTTCGCGCGGACCCGCCAGCGGGCTCGCGACGGGGAGTTCGAGCTCCTCCCACCATCCGTAGGTCCTCCCGCGCACGCCCCCGGAGCCGCTGGCGACGCTGCGCAGCGCCGGCCCGCGGCGGGCGATGAAGGCGAGCAGGTCGGCGGGCGCGAGCGAGGTGATCCAGTATGCGCGCCGGTCGACGCTTTTGGCGTGCCATTCGCTGTTGGGCGGGCGGCCCAGCAGCCTCGCGACCGCGCCGGGCGGCGTGGCGGGGATGCGTGCGGCCGGGGAGCGGCACGCGCGCGAGCAGATCATCAGCGACACTGCTCGCCGCGGCTTCGCTGTAGAGCGGCCCGCCCGCCAGGGGCGCGCCTGCCCCGCTTGGCCCCGGCGCCACCCCACTCGCGCCGGAATCCGCCCGCCCCCCGCCGACGGCCAACGCGACCACCACCACGACAGCGACAGCGACAGGCGCCGCCAGCGACCCACGGAGCGAGGATCCCGATGTGATCTTCGCGACGCGGCGCATATCCACGAGGAAGTGTGCCAGCCGCCGGGCTTCATCGAACCACCGATCACTGAGGATCGCGTCGAGCTTCGAGATCGGAGGCTCGCCCGATTACTTCAACCGAAACGCCTTGATGCGATCCTCGTACTGCGCGCTGTCGCGCGCGTACACGCCGTACGCGAGCGCCTGGATCACGCCCAACAGCGCCGCGTGCGAGCGCACGTAGGCGGGGCTGTTGGAGGAGTAGTAGAGCCTGATCTGGGCGAGCTTGGCCACCTCCGAGAGGGTGGCGTCGGTGATCGCCGCCGTGCCCGCCCTGCGGTGGCGCGCGAGCTTCATCGCCCTCACCACCAACGGGTGGGGACGGCCCGCGGAGAGGCCCACCACGAGCGTGCCCTCTTCGATGCGCCCCAGGCGGCTCAGCGCCTCCTGGGAGGGGCTCGCCACCACGTCCACCCGCAGGTCCAGCAGCATCAGCAGGTGGCGCAGGTAGCTCGCGAAGAACGCCATCTGGTCGGTGCCCGCCACCACCACCTTCTCCGCGCCCACGATCGCGTCGATCAGCGCGTCCACCGCCACACGCGAGATCTTGCGCGCGGTCTCCTCGACGTTGAGGTGATCGGCCGCCAGCGCCGCCTCGAACTCGCTCTGGTCCAGTGAGAACAGCCCCACCCCGTTCGCCGCCGGCTGTCCGCCGTTCTGGTGGGCGCGGCGGTACTCCTCGCGCGCCGCCGCCTGCAGCTCGGGAAAGCCCTCGAAGCCGAGCGCCTGCGAGAAGCGCACCACCGTGGAGCTCGAGGTGTTGGCGCGCCGCGCCAGCTCCTCCGCGGTCTGGAAGGCGGCCTCGTCGATGTGGTCCACGATGTACTGCGCCACGTCCTTCTGCGAGCGCGAGCACTCGTCGAAGCGCGCCTCTATGTAGCCCGACAGCGAGTCGTACACCAGCGCCGCCGCGCCGGGCGAGCCATTGGCCGGGGAGGTTGCCAAGCGTTTCATCGTGCGCCCCATTCGACGCGGGCGCCCCTCTCTCCTTCCACCGCGCCTCAGGAGAGCGTGCCGGCGAGCTCCACGAACCAGTCCAGCGCCTGGGGGTTGGCGAGCGAGCCCACGCTCGCCGCCTCGTCGGCCCTCGCGCCCATCAGGATGCGCTTGACCGGCACCTCCAGCGCCTTGCCCGACAGCGTGCGCGGCACCTCATCGATCGCCATCACCCGGTCGGGCACGTGGCGCGGCGAGCAGTCCTCGCGGATCCGCGTGCGGATGCGCGCCTGCAACGCCTCGTCCAATGTCGCGCCCTCGCGCAGCACCACGAACAGCAGCAGCTGGAGCTCGCCCGGCGCGTCCCGGAGCTCGCCCGGCGCGTCCCGGAGCTCGCCCGGCGCGTCCCGGAGCTCGCCCGGCGCGTCCCGGAGCTCGCCCGGCGCCTCCCGGAGCTCGCCCGGCGCGTCCGCCCGGCGGCGGGGCACATCGACGACCAGCGCGTCCACCACCTCCTCCACGGCCGCCGCCGCGCGGTAGATCTCGCTCGTGCCCATGCGCACGCCCTGGCGGTTGATCGTCGCGTCCGAGCGCCCGTAGATCACCGCCCCGCCCCGCGGGGTGATCCTGATCCAGTCGCCGTGGCGCCAGGTGCCGGGGTACATCGAGAAGTAGCTCTCGCGGTAGCGGCTGCCGTCGGGATCGCCCCAGAAGCCGACCGGCATCGAGGGCATCGGCTCGGTGACCACGAGCTCTCCCACCTCGTCCACCACGCTGCGCCCCCGCTCGTCCCACGCCTGCACCGCGCAGCCCAGCGCGCGGCACTGCAGCTCGCCCTCGTACACCGGCAGGATCGGGCAGCCGCCCACGAACGCGGTGCACACGTCGGTGCCGCCGCTGGTCGAGAACAGCCACACATCGCGCGCCACTTGCGCGTACACCCAGCGAAAGCTCTCCGGCGCCAGCGGCGAGCCGGTCGAGCCGATCGCGCGCAGCGCGTGCAGGTCGCATTCGCGCGCGGGCTCCACCCCCGCCTTCTCGCAGGCCGCCAGAAACCCCGCGCTGGTGCCCAGGCAGCTCACCTCGGTGCGCTGCGCCAGCCGCCACAGCGCGCCCATGTCGGGGAAGCCGGGGCTGCCGTCGTAGAGCACGATCGCCGCCTCGGTCAGCAGCGCGCCCACGAGGAAGTTCCACATCATCCACCCGGTGGTGGTGAACCAGAACATGCGATCGCCGGGGCGCAGGTCGAGGTGGAGGTGGCCCTTCTTCAGCTGCTCCAACAGGATCCCGCCGTGGCCGTGCACGATCGCCTTGGGCAGCCCCGTGGTGCCGGAGGAGTAGAGCACCCACAGCGGGTGTTCGAAGGGCACCTGCTCGAAGCGCAGCGGCACACCACGGCCGCGCTCGCGCAGCGCCGCCCACGTGAGCCCCGCCGGGAACGCGCCCGTGCGCGCCAGGTGGGGCAGCACCACCACCTGCTCCACGCTCGGCAGGCCCGCCACGATGCGCTCCAGCGCCGCGGCGCGGTCGAAGTCGCGCCCGCCGTGACGGTAGCCGTCCACGGCGAGCAGCACCTTCGGCTCGATCTGGGCGAAGCGGTCGATCACGGCGCGCGCGCCGAACTCCGGCGCCGCGCACGACCAGATCGCGCCGATG
>WQXW01000149.1 GCA_009781575.1 Solirubrobacterales bacterium | reverse complement strand
GTGATCGGCGGCGGCGACACCGGCGCCGACTGCGTGGGCAACGCGCTGCGCGAGGGCGCGCGCTCGATCGTGCAGCTGGAGCTGCTGCCGGAGCCGCCCGCGCGCCGACCCGACGATCGCACCCCCTGGCCGGAGTGGCCGCTCAAGTTCCGCCTCACCTACGCGATGGAAGAGGTGCGCGAGGCCGGCGCGGGCGAGCAGGACTACTCGATCACCACCACCCGCTTCTCCGCGAGGCCCGGCAGCTCGGGTGCGGTGGGGGCGCTGCACATCGCCCACGCCGAGCCCCAGCCGCCGTTCGCGGCGGTGGAGGGCACCGAGCGCGAGCTGCCCGCCGACCTGGTGCTGCTGGCGATGGGCTTCGTGGGCCCCGAGGCGGAGCTGCTCGAGCAGCTTGGCGTGGCGCGCGACCGGCGCGGCAACATCGACACGGTCACCCCCTACACCACCGCCGTGGACGGCGTGTTCGCCGCCGGCGACGCCCGCCGCGGCCAGTCGCTGATCGTGTGGGCGATCAACGAGGGACGCCAGTGCGCGCGCATGGTCGACCGCCATCTGGCGGGCCTGCGCGAGCGCAACCGCGTGGGGGCCGGCACCGCATCCGTCGCCGCGCCCGGTGCCGCGCCCGGTGCCGCATCCGCCACGGCGCCCGGTACCGCGCCGGATGCCGCGCGGACCGCCGCCCAGCTCCCCCCCGACGAGGGGCGGGCGGGCCACGCGGACGCCGACGAAGGGCCCGAGGGGCCGCCGGCGCACGTGGGCCCCGGGATGCCGGCCCAGGACGCGTAACGGCGGTGCCGGTCGAGCAGCGTCCGTTTCGTGTTTTGTTTTTTGGATTGGTTCCGCGCGGAACGAATCCTCTTTTTGAATACCCCAACGGAGCCTCAGACAGGTGTGTTCCAGGCAGCGCGCCGGCACGAGGCTGGAGGCAGGGCGCGGCCGCCCTGCGCCGGTCCGCGGGCCCGGTTGGCGCGCCGCGGCGTCTAGGCTCTCTTGGATGGAGCCGGGCGGGGATGCCACCCTTCGGCCGCCGGCGCGCCCGCCCGGCGGCGGGCCGGCGCGCGCGTGCGTGATCGGCGCGGGCTCCTCCGGGATCACCGCGGTGAAGGCGCTGCGCGAGCGCGCGATCCCGTTCGACTGCTTCGAGGCGTCCGATCGGATCGGCGGCAACTGGGTGTTGGGCAACCCCAACGGCATGTCGTCGGCCTACTCGACCCTCTACATCAACACCTCGCGCGAGCGCATGGAGTACTCGGACTTTCCGATGCCGACCTCGTATCCCGACTTCCCCCGCCACGACCAGATTGCGCGCTACTTCAACGATTATGTCGATCACTTCGGGCTGCGCGAGCGCATCACCTTCGACACCCCGGTGCGCAGGGTCACCCGCCGGGATGGGCTGTGGGAGGTCACTGTGGAGGGCGGCGAGCGCCGCCGGTACGAGGCGGTGCTGGTCGCCAACGGGCACCACTGGGACCCGCGCTGGCCGGAACCGCCGATCGCGGGTGCGTTCGCGGGGGAGACGATCCACGCGCACCACTACAAGGATCCCTCGCAGCTGCGCGGCAGGCGGGTGGTCGTGGTGGGCATGGGCAACTCGGCGATGGACATCGCGGTGGACGCCTCCTACCACGCGGCCTCCACCACGCTGGTGGCGCGGAGGGGCGTGCACATCGTGCCCAAGTACGTGCTGGGCAAGCCGCTGGACGCGCGGGTGCACCCCTCGCGGGTGCCCTTCACGTGGGGGCTGCGCCTCATGCAGCCGATGCTCCGAGTCACGGTGGGCCCGATGGAGCGCTACGGCCTGCCGCGGCCCGAACACAGGCTGGGGCAGACCCACCCGACCGTGTCGGGGCGGATCCTCGACCGGCTGGCCCACGGCACCATCACGGTCAAGCCGCCGATCGAGGAGCTCGCCGGCGAGCGGGTGCGCTACGTGGACGGCAGCGAGCAGGACGCCGACCTGGTGGTCTTCTGCACCGGCTACAAGATCACGTTCCCGTTCTTCGAGGAGTCGCTCCTCAGCGCTCCCGACAACTGCCTGGAGCTTTACAAGCGCGTGTTCGCGCCCGATCTCCCTGGGTTGGCCTTCATCGGCTTCGTGCAGCCGTGGGGCGCGATCATGCCGCTGGCCGAGCTGCAGAGCCGCCTGGTGGGCGACCAACTGCGGGGCGACTACGCGCTGCCGTCGCGCGCGCAGATGCACCGCGACATCCAGCGCATGCTGCGCCGCCAGCGCCGCCGCTACGTGGCCTCCAAGCGCCACACGATCCAGGTCGACTTCGCCAACTACGCGATCGAGCTCCAGGACGAGCGCCGGGCCGGTGGCGAGCGCGCGCGCCAGGCGCGCCAGGCGCGTGGGGCGCCCGGGGCCCGTGGGGCGCCCGGGGCGCGTGGGGCGCCCGGGGCGCGTGGGGCGCCCGGGGCGCGTGGGGCGCGCTCCACCGGTGACGTCCACCGCGGGGCCTACAGTCCAGCTCGTGCCACTCTGCTTCATCGAGCCCCAGGACGCGATCCGGGTCGTGGCCGAGTCGGTGGGTCGTGAGGCGCGCCACCAACTGGTCGGCGAGGTGGTGCGCGCGTGGGTCGACGACATACCGGACGACGAGCTGACAGCCCACTACGCGCGCGCGGTGGCGGATCTCGACGAGGACGATCTGCACCTGCTGGCGGCGTGGCACGCGTCGCTCGAGGTGGGCCAGCCGATCCCCAACGGCGAGTTCCTCGTGGGCATCTTCCCGAGCCTCGGCGAGAACCGCCGCGAGGCGATGAAGATCGCCGCGGGCTTCAAGGGCGAAGAGGCGATGCTGGCCGGCGTGGCCGAGGAGCGCGCGCTGGACACGGTGCTGCCCAACCTCTCCCGCCCGCGCGCGGTCGAACTGGCCAAGGAGTGCATCCAGCTCTACATCTGGGATCGCCTGGGCAGTACCAACTGAGTGGCGGCCTACACTGATGAGCGTGTCGGAGCCACCGAGCCCAGGGTTGCCGCAGCCGCAGACCCCAGAGCCCCAGCAGCCGCCGGCCCCCGAGCGGCAGCCGGTGCCGGGCAGCGAGTCGCAGCCGCCGCCAGCCACGGCGTCGGAGGCGCCCCACCTCACGGTCGACGACGTGATGGAGGCGCTCTCCAACGTGATCGACCCGGAGCTGGGACTCGACTTCGTCGAGCTGGGCCTGATCTACGGGGTGCAAGTCGATGGAGGCGACGTGCAGGTGACCTTCACCCTCACCACCGCGGCCTGCCCGATCGGCCCCCACGTGACCGAACAGATCGAGGAGTTCGTGGGGGAGCTGGAAGGGGTGGCGAGTGTGGAGTGCGAGATGGTGTTCATGCCGCCGTGGTCGCCGGAGCGCATGAGCGAGGACGCCAAGTTCGCGCTGGGGTTCTGAGCGGCGCCCGGCGGGGCGCGGGCCCGGTTCTGATCGATGAGTTCCAACACGTCCCCGAGCTGCTCGACGCGATCAAGGCGGAGCTCAATCGCGACAGCTCCCCCGGGCGTTACGTGCTCACGGGCTCAACCCGGTACACCACGCTTCCCGCAACCGCGCAAGCGCTGACCGGCCGCGCCATCGCGTGCACATCGCGCCACTCACCCAGGGCGAGATCGCCGGGGTGCGCGAGAACTTCGCAGAGGTGTTGCTCCAGGATCCGACTTCGGCGATCGGCGCGGAGCTGCCCGAGGTTGCCCGCGAGGAGTACATCGCGCGTATCGTCGCCGGGGGGTTCCCGATTGCGCTGCGGCGCATCACGCCCGCCGACCGCACGCGTTGGTTCGACGACTACGTCGAGTTGGTGATCGAGGTACACCGGCACCCACGCCTACACCGATTCCGACGGTATGCACATCGTGCCCGTCAGCCGGCTCTGGCGTGGCTCGTCCGTCTCGTAGCGTTCAGACCGGTGGCGATTGGGCTCGACTGTCGCGCGCCCAGCGCGCGATCTCGCCGGAGCCCACCACCACCTCGCCGCCGTCCAACACCAGGATCGGCACCGAGCGCTGGCCGCTGAGACGCTCGATCTCGGCGCGATCGCGCGCCCGGCTCGGCCACGTCCAGGGCTTCAGTGAGCCGCCCCTGACCTCGCGCAGCTCGTAGGAGTGACCGTTTTGGTCCAACGCGTGAGCCGCCTTTCCACAGGGGTGCATGCCGGGCGCCACCTTCCTGAACGGGCAGGTGTAGAGGACCATGCGCGGTGAGGCTATCGAACCGCGGCGCCCACGCTCACCTCCCGCGCCAGCGCCACGAGCTCCGACAGCTCCGCCTCGATGCGCTCGCCGATGCGGTCGATGTCGGGCAGCGCGTCGAAGTCGCCCAGCAGGCCGAAGTTCATCTCGCCGTTGTAGGACATGATTGCGATCGCCACGCCGTGGTCGGCGGGCAGGAACGCGATCGGGAACGCGTGCAACATCTCGCGGCCCAACACGTACAGCGGGAACTGCGGGCCCGGCACGTTGGTCACGATCAGGTTGAACAGGCGCGTGGAGAAGTTCAGGCGCGACGCCTGCGCGAGGATCGTGGGCGGCGCGAAGTTCTGCACGTTGGCGATCACCTCCGCGCCCAGCGCCTGCTTTGACTCCTTGAGGTCCGCCATCGCCGCCTTGACCGACTCCAGGCGCTGGAGGGGATCGGATATGTACACCGGCAGCGGGCCCCTCATCGCCACGATGCGGTTGCCCAGCTCGTGGTGCTCGTGGCTGGCGCGCACCGACACCGGCACCAGCGCACGCAGCTCCAGCCCCTCGGTGCGCACGCCCCGCGAGATCAAAAACGCGCGCAACGCGCCGGCCACCACCGCCAGCACCACGTCGTTGACCGTGCCGCCGAACGCGTTCTTCACTGCCTTGAAGTCCTCCAGGGGGCTCACCACGCCGACGAACCGCCGGTGCGGGCCGATCTCGACGTTCAACGGGGTCGACGGCGCGGGGTTCAACACCGCCCACACCACCTCGCCGATCCCCTCCGCCGCGCCCCGCACGCGCTTCAGCGCCCGCTCGGGGTGCCCCAGCGCGTCCAGCGCGCCGCCGGCCACCTCCGTTCCCGCGCGCACCGCGCCGCGCAGCGCCGCCGCCACCAGCTCCGGCGTGCCCGGCTCCTCGCGCGGCTGCCACGCCGCCGAGGGATGCCTGAGCGGGGGCGGCGCGGGGGAGAGGTCGAACAGCACCGTGGTCAGATCCACGCCCGCGATCCCGTCGATCAGCGCGTGGTGGTTCTTGAAGATCAACGCAAACCGATCCTCCTCCAGACCCTCCACCAGCCACATCTCCCACAGCGGCTTGGAGCGGTCCAGGCGCTGCGAGGCGATTCGCGAGACGAGTAACAGCAGTTGCTCCTCGGACCCGGGCGCCGGTAGCGCCGTGT
>WQXW01000148.1 GCA_009781575.1 Solirubrobacterales bacterium | reverse complement strand
GCCGGCCACTTCGGCCATCAGCGCATTCACATCTATCCCCGAGGTGGTGCCGCCCGGCAATCCGCCCAGCGAGAACCCGAGCGAGGTGAGCGACTCGATCGTGCACACCGGCGCGGACACCGAGCGGAGGTCCTTGGAGAGTGAGCCCCCGATCGAGATCCCCTGGAGCGGGTTGGTGGGCGAGCCGTACAGGTCGAGATAGCGGCCCAGCCATCCGGTGGAGAGGATTTCAAGATCACCCGAGAACCAGTAGTCCTGCGAGGTGAAGTGCGAGAGGTTGGGCGGGGTGTAGTCGGTGGCGGGCAGCAGCGCGAGGTCCGCGCCCTCGCCACCCAGGCCGTCGCCGTAGATCACATCGAACCCCTGCGTGGCGCTGCCGTTGTCGCCGCCGCCGGCGCTCGAGAGGAGCGGGTTGGCGAATGCCAGCTCGCCGCCGCTGCCGGGCACGACCGTGGAGCCCACGCGCGCGGCCGTGGTGGGACCCTGCGCGCGGTGCAGCACCGGGCGCTTGGCTTCGTAGATGGGGTAGTCGGTGGACGAGTTGGGCAGCACCGCGTTGAGCCCGTCCCATCCGCCGGCGAGGTACAGCACCACGAGGGCGTTGGGCGAGGGCGTGGTGGCGGCCTGCGCGACCGCGCTCTCCCACACCGACTGCCAGCCGAGCAGCTTCGGTGCGTACACCGAGGCGAAGCCGGCGGCGCCGAACTGGAGCAGGCGCCGCCGGGTGAGGTCGCGCGGCGAGCGCCCTTCCGGGAATCCCGCCAGCGCGGTGCGCGGGATCGGCAGCACCTGGCTCGGCCGCGCGTCGTGGACGTTGGCGATCTCGCCCTCCTCGCACGCGGTGCAGCGCGCGGGGGCGGGCATGGGGATCGTGTGGTCGCGATCCATCACATCACCTGTCCATCGGGGCCGCCGAGCATGAATGTCATCAGCGCGTATTGGCGCTCGCGCCGCTGTGCCGCGCTCGCGGCGGGCGCCTTCGATGCGTAGGCGCGCAGCGCGGTGGCCGTGTGTTCGGAGAGCCACGGCGCGCCCACCGCGGCGTGGGCCCGTTCGTAGGCGGCTTGCGCGCCCTCGCCGGGCACGTCCACGACTTCGCCGAGCAGTGCCTGGCAGCGCACGAATGCCTCAAAGCGCGCGACGGAGGTGCCGGTGCTCATCCACGAGAGCCCGCCTTCCCAGCCGGCGACGTTGGGCGGGTGGTAGGGCTGCTGCTCCATCGCGCCGAGCGAATCGGTCTGCACCGAGTCGCGCAGCGGGGCCGCCAGCGTGCGCAGCATGCCCACGGTGTACACCACCGGCGGCTTGATCATCGTGGGCTCTTCGAGTGAGTCGAAGATCAACGGATGAGTGAGGATTCCCCGTATCACCGGCGCCAGCTGCGTGTCGTTGGCGAGGTAGGTGGAGGTGAGCGAGGAGAGCGCGTCCGCGGGGATCGGCGCGGGGATGAACTCGCCCCACAGCTCGCGCACGATGAACGGCGCGTGGTTGGGCTGCGACAGCACGAGCGCCACGCCACCCGGCGCGTCGAAGGTTCCGGTCTGGCCGAGGATCGTCTTGGTGGCGGTGTCGTGGTGCGCGGCGTCGAACGACACGACCCCGGTTTCCTCGTTCAGCGAATATCCGGTGAACGCGCGCGCCAGTTCGTGCACGTCGGTCTGTGTGTAGTTGGGCGTGCCTTCCGCGTTGGTCACACCCAGGGTGAACAGCTCCATGAACTCGCGCCCGTAATTCTCGTTGGGCGCGCTCTTCACGTTCAAATAGCCGGTGAGGTACAGCGACATCGCGGCGTCTTCGGTTGTCATCTCCAGCGCCAGGTCGTGGAAGCGCGCGGTGGGGTTGCCGGCCAGGTCGGAGTAGCGGCGCAGGCGGTCGCGGTAGGCGAGCAACATCGAGGAGGGGATGCCGGAGTCGCGGCTCACCGCCCAGTGGCGGTGCCAGAAGAAGTTGAGCCGCTCCGCGAGCGGGTTGGCCACGCGCTGCATGCGGTCGAGCCACTCCATCTGCAACTCGGGGTCGCTCGCGAGCGGATCGATCGGGTTGCCCTTGTATGTCGGCGGCGTGCTGGTGGGCGCGAGTTCGTAGGGCGCGGTGAGGAAGTGATCGACCAGCGCGCTCACCGGCTGGCCGCTCCACTGCCGGCGGTCGGCTTCGCTCGGTCCGAACCCCGCCCTCCAGAACATGCGGTCGACCATCGCGCTCGACAGGATCGCCGCTGGCGTGGGCGACGGGGCGGGCGATGGCCCCGGCCCCGGCGACGGCGACGGCGAGGAGGCTCCCGGCGAAGCCGCCGCGAGGGCCGCCGCGGAGCTGCCCGCCGGCGGAGTGGCCTTGGGCAGCGGCGCAGGGGGCGTTTGCACCGTGAGTGGGCGCGACCTCTGTCCGTCGACGCGCCCAACGCGCGCGCGCACCCTGTAGCGATACCTGCGCCGCGGCTCGACGTCGTGATCGCTGAACAGCGGCTCGCGCTGGGCGCGGGCGATCAGGCGCCCGTCGCGGAACACGTCGTACACCAGGTGGCGCGGGCGAGGATGCACGTTGCTCCACGCGATCCCCACGAGCGCGGGCGTGACCAGCGTGGCGTGCAGGTGCGCCGGCGTGGGCGGAAGCCCGGCGCCCCGCGCCGAGCGCCGGCTCGTGCGCGTGGCCAGCGCCAGCGCGTCGCGGCGGCTGAGCCCCGACGTCACGCCGCCGTCCTCCGATCGATCGACTGAGATCCGCGCAAGAATTCTCCTCGCACCGAGCGGCGCGCGCCCGGTTGGTCACTGCGACAAAAGGTTGCGCGAACGTATCACAAGGAATCGTGTGTTGCGTGTTAGGCAAGGGTTAGCCGCCGAATTTCACCAACTTTTCACCAGTAGTGTCGTCGCTGACTACAGGCGCGCTTTATCTATGTCTGACACCACCCACCGCCCGGATTCGGTGACCCTCCACCGGGTCGCGCACGCGCAGGAAGGCTATTTCACCACCCGCCAGGCTCACGAGCACGGCTTCAGCCCGCAGCTGCTCGCCCACCACGTGCGCGCGGGACGGTATGAGCGGGTTCGCCGGGGGATGTATCGCGTGCGCGACCATCCCGGCTCCGGCCACGAGGAGGTGCGCGCCAAGTGGCTCGCGGTCGGCTCAGAGCGGTCGGTGGTCTCGCACGAGAGCGCGCTCGAGTTGCACGGGCTCTCGGACGTGCCGCCCAAGGTCGTGCATCTGCTGGTCAGCCGCGCGGACCGCGGCCTCAACCCGCCGCGGGGCACCGCGCTGCACACGACCAAGTCGGGCCTGGGGCACTACGAGGTGGTGATCCGCGCGGGCATGCTGGCCACCGCGCCGGCCCGCTCGATCGTGGACGCCGCCGCCGCGGGGCTGGCGCCCGCGCAGATCGAGCTGGCCGTCGGCCGCGCGCTCGAGCGCGGTCTGATCACGCGCCGCGCGCTGCTCGCCTCGGCCGAGCGCCGCGGCGAGCGAGTGGCCCGGCTGATCCAACGCGCGGTGCGGGAGGCTGGTGAGACGCTGGAGCGATAGTCCTCGAGAGACGGCGCCCGCTCCGGCGGTGCCGGTCGACCCGAGCAGCGGCCGTTCCGTTGTTTGTTTTGAGGATTGGTTCCGCGCGGAACGAATCCTCTTTTTGAATCCCCCAACGGCGCCTCGGACAGGCGTGTTCGAACCCTCTCGCCAGATTCCCGCAAAATGCGCCTTTTGATGGTGTCCGTGCGAGCCCAAGCGGGCACGGGGACTTCGAGCGGTATGGTCGCGATCGAATGAGGTTGCAGAAATGAGGTTGCAGGAGGTGGAGGTGCAGGCGTTGGACGCCGCGCGGCTGGAGTCGCTGATCGGCGCCCAGCGGATGGCTCGCTTCGAGGAGGTGGCCGAGGCGACGCGGGCCGCGCTCGCCGGTCACGCGGTGGTGAACATCAGCTCGACCGCCACCGGTGGCGGCGTGGCGGAGATGTTGCAGACACTGCTGGCCTACGTGCGGGGCGCCGGCGTGGACGGCCGTTGGCTTGTGATCAAGGGCGACCCCGACTTCTTCGCGATCACCAAGCGCGTGCACAACGGCCTGTACGGCTCCGAGGGCGACGGCGGCCCGCTCGGCGCGGCCGAGCGGCGCCACTACGAGCAGGTGCTTCACCGCAATGCGAAGGAACTGCTGGCGCTGGTGCGCGCGGGCGACATCGTGATCGTGCACGACCCCCAGCCCGCGGGGCTCGCGGGCGCCCTCGCGCGCACCGGCGCGCGCGTGATCTGGCGCTGCCACGTGGGACGCGACGAGCCCAACGAGTGGACCGAGCGCGCGTGGGAGTTCCTGCGCCCGTATCTCGAGCACGCCCACGCCTACGCGGTGTCGCGCGCGGCGTTCGCGCCGCCGTGGGCCGCGCCGGCGCGCACGCACGTGATCGCGCCGTCGATCGACCCGTTCTCGGCCAAGAACGAGCCGATGTCGCACCGCAACGTGCGCCTGGCATTGGGCTACGTGGGCCTGCTGCAGGGCGACGGCACCCCGCCGGCGGTTCCCTTCGCGCGGCGCGACGGCTCGCCGGGGCGCATAAACAGGCACGTCGACACCGTGCAGAGCGGGCCGGCGCCCGTGGCGGAGGCGCCGCTGGTGATCCAGGCATCGCGCTGGGACGCCATGAAGGACATGGCGGGGGTGATGGAGGGCTTCGCCGAGCACGTCGATCCGGCGCTGGGCGCGCACCTGGTGCTCGCCGGCCCCGCGGTCACCGGCGTGGCCGACGACCCCGAGGCGGCGGCGGTGTATGAGGACTGCGTCGAGCGCTGGCGCCGCTTGACCCATGCGCTCCGCGGGCGCGTGCACCTGGCGTGCGTGCCGATGGCCGACCCCGACGAGGCCGCGGCGATCGTGAACGCGTTGCAGCGCCACGCCAGCGTGGTGGTGCAGAAGAGCCTCGCCGAGGGGTTCGGGCTGACGGTCACCGAGGCGATGTGGAAGTCGCGCCCGATCGTGGCCAGCGCCGTGGGGGGCATCTGCGATCAACTCGACCACGGCGAGCACGGCTTGCTGATCGAGGACCCCCGCGACCTCCGCGCGTTCGGCCGCGCCGTGGAGGAGCTGTTGCGAGATCCAGAGGAGGCGGCGCGCCTGGGCGAGAACGCCCGCGCCCGCGCCGGCGCCGAGTTCCTCGGCGACCGCCACCTCGAGCAGTACGGCCGGCTGTTTGCGGGGCTGTGACAGCCGGCGCCGGCTAACCGCCCGCCAGCACCGCGGCGCCGACCGCGCCGGCGAGATCTCCCAGCTCGGTGGCGAGCAGCACGGGAGCGTGGTCGGGCACAAAGAGGTGGGGCTCCGCCTCCTGGGCGATGCTGTCGATGAACGGCTGCCCCAGACGGTCACCGAGCCCCCCGCCGACGATGATCGCCTCGAGGTCGAGCAGGTTCTGCGCGGACGCGATCGCGAGACCCAGCGCCCGCG
>WQXW01000147.1 GCA_009781575.1 Solirubrobacterales bacterium | reverse complement strand
TACCCGTCGCGCGCCAGCGCCGGCATCGCGGTCGGTCCCAACAGCACCTCTCCCCCGAGCGTCCTCGTGAGGTGAACCCCGAGGAACGGCATGCGCGGATCGGGGACCGGGTAGATCAGCGCTCGCACCAGCTCCGCGCGCGGGTGCGCCACGCGCAGGTACCGGCCCCTGAACGGCACGATACGCGGGTCCCGCCCCGCCCCCGCCGCGCGCGCGAGGCGATCCGACCACGCGCCCGCGCAGAACAGCGCGTTTGCCGCGCGCACCGCGCCCGCGCGGTGGTGCAGGTGAACCGCGCCCGCGCCCGCGCTCACACCGCTCACCTCACAGCCGCCCACCACCTCGCCCCCACGCTCGCTCACCTCGCGCGCCAGCGCGCGCGCCACCACGCCGAAGTCCACCACGCCGGTGTGCGGTGAGTGAAGCGCCGCCACACCACGCGCGTGTGGCTCCAACGCCGCGATCTCCCCGCCCTCCAGCCAGCGCAGGCCGTGCACCCCGTTGGCCTCGCCCCTGCGGTGGAGCTCGCGCAGGCCCGCCCGCTCGCGCTCGTCGCGCGCCACGATCAGCTTGCCACAGCGCCGGAATTCGATCCCGTGCTCCTCGCAGTAGCGGTACAGCTCGCGCGCGCCCTCCACGCAGAGCCTCGCCTTCAACGAGCCCGGCGCGTAGTAGATGCCCGCGTGGATCACGCCGGAGTTGTGGGAGCTCTGGTGCGCCGCCACCTCGCGCTCGCGCTCCAGCACGCACACCCTCAGACGCCGGTGGCGCACGATCAGCTCGCGCGCCACCGCCAGGCCGACGATACCCGCACCCACGACTGCCACGTCGCAGCGCGCCGGCGCTCGCTGGGTGATCTGAGGCTCTCCAACGCTCACGCGTCATCATCCTCACAGATGCGCATCCTGCTCACCGGCGCCAGCGGCTATGTCGGCTCGGAACTGCTCCCACGCCTGTGCCAACAGGGCCACGAGGTGCGCGCGCTCGCGCGTGACCCCGCGCGCGTGGTGGCCGCCGCCGCCCCCACATCCGTGGCAGACCGCGTGGAGGTGGTGCGCGGCGACGCGCTCACCGCCGAGGGGCTGCCACGTGCGCTCGACGGCGTGGAGGTCGCCTACTACCTGATTCATTCGATGGAGGGCCTGCCGTCGATCGAGCCCGCGCGGTTCCCGGAGCGCGAGCGCGCCGCGGCGCACAACTTCGCGCGCGCCGCGCGCCGGAGCGGCGTGGCGCGCATCGTGTACCTCGGCGGTATGGTGCCGCACGCGCGGCCGCTCTCACGTCACCTCGCCAGCCGCCACGCGCTGGAGCGTGTGTTTCAGGCGGCGGTGCCCGACTCGCTCGCGCTGCGCGCCTCGATCATCGTCGGCGCGCGTTCGCGCTCCTTCCGGCTGTTGGTGCGCCTGATCGAGCGCATGCCGGTGCTCACGCTGCCCGCGTGGCGTCGCTTTCGCACACAGCCGATCGACGGCCGCGACGTAACGGAGCTGCTGCTTTCCGCCGCCACCGCTCCGCAGGTGGGAGGTCTGTCGCTCGATATCGCCGGACCCGACGTGCTCTCCTACGAGCAGATCATCACCGGCATCGCCGAGGAGATGCTCGTCGCGCGCCCCGCGCTGCGGGTGGGTGTGAGCGCCACGCCCATAACCGCGCGCGTGGTCGCCTCGCTGGCGCGCGAGGATCCCGCGCTGATCGTTCCGCTGATGGAAGGGCTGGAGTGCGATCTGCTGGCGCGCGACACGCGCGCGTTCGAGCTGCTGGGGGTGCCGCGCCACTCGTTCCATTCCGCTGTGGAGCACGCGCTGGGCCAATGGGAGCGCGCCGAGCCGCTCGCCGCGCGGTGAGCGCTCCGCGCCCGCACCGCACCGCGCCGCTCACAGTTGGCGCCGCCAGCTACGGTTCCCTCGCCAGTGAGCAGCGTCAGCGCCTCGATTGAGATCGACGCGCCGCCCTCCGAGGTGTGGAGCGCGGTCATGGACCCCGCGCGGCTGCACGAGTGGGTCACGATCCACCGACGGCTGCGTTACGCCGACATCGGCGCGCCGTGCGTGGGGTTCCACATGGATCAGCAGGTCCATCTGCGCGGCGTCAGCCTCGACGTTCACTGGCGCCTGATCGAGTGCACCCCGGGCCGGCGCGCGGTGTGGGAAGGGCGCGGTCCCGCGCGTTCCAGCGCGCGCACCGAGTACACGCTCACCCCGCGCGATCAAGGGCGCGCCACGCGCTTCGACTACCGCAACGAGTTTCGCGCGCCGCTCGGACCGATCGACGCGCTCGCCTCGCGCGCACTGGTTGGGGGCATGCCACAGCGTGAGGCCAATCGCACGTTGGAACGCCTGAAGGATCTGCTGGCGCGGCGCTGAATAGAGCATCACAGTGCGATCACACTCAGTTTGTTGTACCGTGATCGATTGAACCCCTGCAAAATGACTTGGAAGAGGTATGAAACGTGCCCGACTTTCTTCAGGAGAAGCACCGAGAGATCAGCAAGAGGCTCGCAGAGCCGAAGCCCGCGGTGGATGAGTACCACCGCCTGGAGAGCGCAGCGTCGGCACTCCAGAAGCTGGGTTCCAGTGCAGTGGACACCGTCCGCCGTCGCGGGCCGGGTCGCCCGCGCGGCTCGCGCACCAACACCGGTGGCACGCGCACTGCAACCGCCGCGCGTGCCACCACCACGCGCGGTCGCACCACGCGGGGCCGCGCTGCCACAACGCGTGGACGCGCCGCCACCACACGCGCTCGCACCACGCGTGCCGCCACCACACGCGGCCGGCGCGCCGGCGCCCGTGGGGCGGCAAGCACCAGGAGCACCGGAACGACCGGCACGACGACCCGGACCGCCGCTGCCACCACGACGACAACGACGACCCGTCGTCGCCCCGGCCGTCGCAAGGGCAGCGGCACGCGCGCCGCGCAGGCGCTGTCTTTCGTGCAGGGCCAGCCCGGGATCACGATCCCCGAGCTCGCGGTCAAGATGGGCATCAAGCAGAACTACCTCTACCGCGTGCTGCCCGGCCTCGCACAGGAAGGCAAGGTTCGCAAGAGCGGTCGGGGGTGGCACCCGAAGGGGTAGTCCCGCACACACCCGCATCGATCGACCGAGAGGGCCGGCTCGCGCTTGGGCGCGCCGGCCCTCTTCACGTAGGGCCCTCTATGGCAGCGAGCCGGCCGGCGCCAGCCACACCGACTCGAACTCCATGATCTCGGCGAGTGTGTCGAAGTAGCGGTCGTAGTGGAGAACCGCCGCGCCGCTCTGCTCCGCGGTGGCGGCGAGCAGATAGTCGACGATCGGGAAGCGGTGGGCGCCGTGCGAGCGCTGGGCGAGCCTGCGCATGGCGTCCTCGGCGGCGCGCGCTATCGAGGCGGTGAGCTGTGTGGGTCGCATTCCTGAGAGTCGATCCGCCAGCTCGTCGAATTCGGCGCTGCCGCGGGCTTGAACGAGAATCTCCAAGCGAATGGCCGGCGCCAGACGCAAACGGCCTGCCCTCATTGCCTCTATCCAGCGCTCACGCACAGCCGGCTGCCTGGCCCGGGCCCATGCCGAGGTGTCGATCAACAGGGGCAGTTGGCCCCACGGCCCCCCGCTATGCGAGGGGCCAGGCAATCCGCTTGCTTTCGCGCATCAGCTCCCAATCCCAGGGGGCGGTCTCGGGGTGCTCGAAATACGACACCAGACCCTCGATGAGCTCCTTGCGCCGCTCCTCGCTCATCGAGTCATCGGCGATGTGGCGCGCGCCCACGATCGCGAGCTCGCGCACCTGCTGCGAGCGGGGCAGGCCGGGGCGCAGGTGGGGAGCCGCGTCGCGCAGCGCGCGCCTCAGCTCGGGGTCCTCGGTGACCTGTATGCGCGGGTGAGAGGTCGCCACTCGAGCGTGAGTGTATCACCTGTGTACCACCACTCACCACTCAGATCAGCCCCAGCTCGGCGACCGCGCGGCGCTCGTCGAGCAGCTCATCCACGCTCGCCTCGATGCGCTGGCGCGAGAGCTCGTCGAGCTCGAGGCCCTGCACGATCGACCACTCACCGCCGGCGCAGGTGCAGGGGAAGCCGCACAGCAGGCCCTCCGGCAGGCCGTAGGAGCCGTCGGAGGGCACACCCATCGAGACCCAGTCGCCGTCGGGTGTGCCGCGCACCCAGTCGCGCACGTGCTCGATCGCGGCGTTGGCGGCGGAGGCCGCGCTGGAGGCGCCGCGCGCGTCGATGATCGCCGCGCCGCGCTTTTGGATGGTGGGAATGAACTCGTCGGTCAGCCACGCGCGATCGGCGGCGTACTCGGCGGCGGTGCGCCCGCTCACCTGCGCGTGCAGGATGTCGGGGTACTGCGTGGCCGAGTGATTGCCCCACACGCTCATGTTGGTGATATCGGCCACGCGCGCCGACGCGCGCGTGGCGAGCTGCGCGATCGCGCGGTTGTGATCGAGGCGCATCATCGAGGTGAAGCGCTCGCGCGGGATGTCGGGCGCGTTGCTCATCGCGATCAGGCAGTTGGTGTTGGCGGGGTTGCCCACCACCAGCACCTTGACGTCGGAGGCCGCGTGCGCGTTCAGCGCCGCGCCCTGGGGCTTGAAGATGCCGCCGTTGGCCTGCAGCAGATCGCCGCGTTCCATTCCCTTCGCGCGGGGTCGCGCGCCCACCAGGAGCGCCACGTTCACGCCGTCGAACGCGACGTTGGGATCGTCGGTGATCTCCACCGCGCGCAGCAGCGGGAAGGCGCAGTCGTCGAGCTCCATCGCGGTGCCCCGCGCGGCGTCCAGCGCCGGCGGGATCTCCAGCAGGCGCAGCTCGATCTCGGTGTCGGGGCCCAGCATCTCGCCGGCCGCGATGCGGAAGAGGATGCTGTAGCCGATCTGGCCGGCCGCGCCGGTGAGGGCCACTCGTACGGGATTGCTCACTGTCCACTCGCTCCTGTTGGGTTGGTCGGGTTTGGGTCAGACGGTCACGCGCGGCTTGGCGAGCTGCTGGAGCTCATCGATCACCGCGTCGGCGTATTCGGAGGTGCCGACCGCGGTGGGATCGTCGCGCGTGGGCTTCAGGTCGTAGGTCACGCGCTCGCCCCGCGCGATCACCTGCTCGATCGCGCGTTCCAGCCGGTCGGCGGCCTCGCGCTCCTCCAGGTGACGCAACATGAGCACGCCCGACAGCATCAGCGCGGTGGGGTTGACGCGATTCAGTCCCTTGTACTTTGGCGCGGAGCCGTGCGTGGCCTCGAACACCGCGGCCTCCGCACCGATGTTGGCGCCCGGCGCGAGGCCGAGCCCCCCGATCATGCCGGCGCAGAGGTCGGACACGATGTCGCCGTACAGGTTGGGCAGCGCCAGCACGTCGTACTCCTGGGGATGCGACACCAGCTGGTTGCAGAGGTTGTCGACGATGCGATCTTCGAACTCGATCTCGGGGTTGCGCTGCGCGACTTCGCGCGCCACCTCCAAAAAGAGCCCGTCGGTGAACTTCATGAT
>WQXW01000146.1 GCA_009781575.1 Solirubrobacterales bacterium | reverse complement strand
CGTGCGCGCCGCCCCCTCGATCTCCTCATCGCTCGCCTCAGGGCACGCGAAGCGCAGGTTCTCGCGCACGCTCGCGTGGAAGAGGTAGGTCTCCTGCGACACCACGCCCACCGTCGCCGCCAGCGACGCCAGCGACGCGTCGCGCACATCCACGCCGTCGATCGTCACCCTGCCGCGCTCCGGCTCGTACAGGCGCGCCACCAGGTAGCCCAGCGTGGTCTTGCCCGCGCCCGTCTCGCCCACGATCGCCGTCCTGGTCCCCGCCGGCACCTCCAGCGTCACGTCCTCCACGTTCCACGGGCCCTCCTCGGAGTAGCGGAACCACACCTCCTCCAGCCGCACCTCGCCCAGCACCTCGCGCGGGCGCAACTCCACCGGGTTCTGCGCCTCCACGATGTCGATCGGCAGGTCCAGGTACTCGAAGATGCGGTCGAACAGCGCCAGCGACGCCTCCACTTCCGCGCCCACGCCCAGCAGCGACTGGATCGGGAACAGCAGCCTCGTCTGCAGGGTGGTGAACGCCACCACCGTGCCGATCGAGATCGTGTGGCCGATGAAACTCTGCCCCGCCAGCCAGTAGATGATCGCCGGCTGCACCGCAAACGTCATCTGGATCGTCGACATCAGCCAGCGCCCCGCCATGCGCGAGCGCACCTCCAGCTCCGCGATCCCCTCCGATTCGCCGGTGAACCGGTTCGCCAGGTCCTCGCCCCGGCCCATCGTCTTGCCCAGCATGATCCCCGACACCGACAGCGACTCCTGCACCAGCGCCGACAGGTCCGCCAGTTTGCGCTGCTGCTCGGTCGTGATCCTGCGCCGCATCTTGCCCACCCGCCTGGTGAGCCACACGAACAGCGGCACGAACACCAGCGAGATGATCGCCAGCCGCCAGTCCAGCAGGCACATCGCCACGATACTCGCGATCACCGTCGTCGCGTTCTGCGCGATCGTGGTCGCCGTCTGGGTGACCACGTTGTCCAGCCCCCCGATATCGTTGCCGATGCGCGACTGCACCTCTCCCGTGCGCGTGCGCGTGAAGAACGCCAGCGACATGCGCTGCAGGTGGCGGTACACCGCCGCGCGCAGATCGTGCATCACCCGCTGTCCCACCACGTTGGAGATGTAGGTCTGCCACACGCTCATCGCCGCGCCGATGATCGCGATCGCGATCATCGCCAACACGAGCTGCGTCAGCAGCGCGCTCTTGTGTTTGAACAGCCCTTCGTCCAGCACTTCGCGCAGCAGAAACGGCTGCAACATCGCCAGGCCCGAGGAGACCACGATCAGCGCCAGCACCGACGCCAGGCGCCACCGGTACGGCGCGAACAGCCGCACTATCCGCCCACGTTCGCGCCTACGGCTCGCGTCCATCAGCTGCGGCCCGTTCTCTCCCGGCCCGCCCGCTCTGCGCAGCGATCGCATCGCGCCACTGCCCACCGACCCGTGCGCCGCCCCGATCCCATGCCCGTCCCCGCGGAATACGTTCATCTCTCCAGCCTACGATGGCGCGCCGCTCGACGGCGGCACGCGCGATGTCGGCGCGCGCGATGTCGCGGCGCCCGATCGCGCCGCGCTCGCCACCGGGCCGGTCTCATCGAGCCGGCCGCGGGCACGGCACGCGCGTGCTCGCGCGCGATGTCGCCGCTGTGTTCCACCAGCTGAAGCTCGCCCACACCGGAAAGCCTCCCCGGGGACAGCGCTCCGGCACGCTCACGCCCCGGGGGCTGAACGACACGGTCCGCCCGTTGGCGCTCCTGTGGTAGGTGACCCCTTCCGGGCCGATCGTCGAGCTCAGGCGGATCAGCCGGATGTCCGGCCCCTGCGGCCACACCGGCAGCTGCGGCACTTCGGTCAGCAGCGTCGCTCCCTGGGGAGCGGAGATGTCGGTGAGGTGGGAGGTCAGCACCAGTTCGCGGTTCGCCGGCCAGCTTCCGTCCACGAAGAACAGCACCGTCAGGTCTTCGCCTTCCGCCGGGCCCATGAACGCCGTCACGTTCGCCCGCTCACGCACGTCCGTCTGCGCCGGCACCTCCGCCACCGCGCCCCCGGCGCCGATGCGGCTGTCCACCGGGCAACCCGACGGCCCGCCCTGGGTGAGCAGCGAGGGCTCGCACACTTCCAGGCCCAGCGAGGAGGAGATGTAGCCCATGCCCGGCGGCAGCCGCAGCTGCAGCGCACGCAGCGGCTCCGGTTCCGACACCGCAAAGCCCCAATGGATCGTGGTGCTCTGCCCCAGGCGATCCGGCCGGAAGCGCATGTCGAGGCTCACGCGCGGCGCCGTCGGCGACCCCGCGGCTGCCGCTGCCACTGCCGCCGCCGCTGCCGCCGCTGCTGCCGCCGCTCCCGCCGGCACCACCGCCGGCGCACCCGCGGCGGCGCCTGCGGCGCCCGCCGGGTAGTGCAGCTCGCCCACGACCACCACGCTCAACGCGTCGGTCACGCGGTAGATCGATCCATACAGCCCGCCCCTGCCCCGCGCGGCGCGAAAGCGCCCGGTGCCGCCCACCACCGCGACTGAACCGCCAAAGCTGTCGTAGCCGCCGTTGCCCGTTTTCAGCCTCCCCGTGCCACGACCGCTGAGCGTTCCGCCCGTGGTGTGGATCGTGAAGCGGGAGCTCGCGATGCCGTTGCGCAGCGTCAGCCACACTTCGACGGGGCCCGGAAGCCCGCCCGACGCTCGTCCGCGCTCCACCAGAGTGTTGCCGTTCGCGTGGACCAGCGTCAGATGTGCCGAGTCGGTCACCCGCTCGAGCCTCGCCCCGTGAGCCGGGAGCGTGGGCGCCGCCAGGGTCGTGGCCAGGGCCATCGCCGGGGCCGGGGCGGGCGCGGCCAGCAGGGCGACCATCGTCGCGGCCGCCCTCGCCGGACCCCTCCTGGGCGCGTCTCCCATCCCGCCCATCCTAAGGAATACGCGGGTGTTCAGTCGGGGTGGGGGTGGCGCGCCGAAGTCGTGCCGCGGCGGTGGGGGACCGGCGCGCGGCCTCGAACACACCTGTCCGAGGCGCAGTTGGGGGATTTGTTTTGAGGATTCCTTCCGCGCGGAACCAATCCTTAAAACAAAAAACGCAACGGACGCTGCTCGACGACCGGCGCCGCCCGCGCCGGCGCGGGCGCTCTCGCATTTTGCGGAAATCTGGCGTTGCTCTCCTATCGGCGGCATGCTCGAGGACGACCCGCCGCCTTCTCCCCGAGCGGGCGACACACTCATACCGTTGGCGTCGGAGCCGCAATCCTGTAGCCTGCTTGTCAAGGAGGAGCGCTGGATGCCCGGGAGAGGCAACGGTTAGGTCGGATGGGGGCGCTGGAGGCCACCGAGCGCCCGCGCCGCCGCGCCGCCGGTTCGCTGCGCACGGCCGTCCTCGCCGCGCTCGTCGAGAGCCCCGCGCACGGCTACGACCTCACGAATCGCCTCAAGCGGCGCATGGGCCCGGTGCTGCAGGCCGACCCCCGGCGCGTCTACGAGGTGCTCGAGCAACTCGAGAAGGAGGGGCTGGCGTGCTCGGTGGAGGCGCACGCCTCCGGCCATCGCCCCCGGCGGGTGTTCAGCGTGACCCCGCTCGGCCGCCACACCCACGCCGGCTGGTTGCTCGAGCGCCAGCCCGTGCCACTCGTGCCGGCCGACATCTACGCGCTGCTCGCGTTCTCCGGACCCGCCCAGGCGGCGCAGCTGCTCGCCAAGCTGGAGGAGTACGAGCTCGACTGCATGGAGATGCAGGAGCGCGCGATGGAGGCCGAGATCGTGCACGCCTCGTGGCGCAGCCGCATGCTCAACGTCACGCGCGCCGCGGTCGGCGAGCAGCTGCAGGCCGAGCTCCGCTGGATCACGCGCGCGCGGCGCGAGATCCAGGAGTACCTCGCGCAGGCGCGGTGACACGGTGACGGTGACCCGGTGACACTGCTCGCGCTCATCGATGTGTCCCGGCGCCTGCGCGACGGCGCGCGCGAGCTCACCGTGCTCGACCGCGTCCACCTCGAGGTGCGCGCCGGCGAGCTCGTCGGCATCTACGGCGAGCGGCGCTCCGGCAAGAGCACGCTCATGCGCGTCGCCGCCGGCCTGGAGGTCCCCGACCACGGCACGATCGAGTTCGACCGCGTCGATATCGGGCGACTCTCGATCAGCGCGCGCGCACGGCAGCGCCGCCGCTCCGGGCTGGCACTGGTCAGCGGCGACCACGGCCCGCCCCCCGGCGGCCAGCCTGCGATCGAGCACGTCGCGCTGCCGCTCACCAACGACGGGCTCACGCTCGCCGAGAGCGAAGGCCTCGCGCGCGCGGTGCTGGCGCGCCTCGGTCTCGCCACGATCGCGCACATGCGTGTCGATCGCATGTCCCTCAGCGACCGTGTCCGCATCGAGCTCGCGCGCGCGCTCGTGCGCGAGCCCCGCCTGCTGCTCGTCGACGAGCCCGCCGTGCTGCCCGGGCCCAGCGACAGCCGCGAGCTCTACGCACTGCTCCGCTCGCTCCCCAAGGCCGGCATCGCCGTCGTGATCGCCTCCCAAGACGTCGCCGCGCTCAGTGGCGTTGACCGCTTTCTCACACTCTCCGACGGCCGCCTGCGCTCCACCGACTCGCGCCGGCGCGTGATCCCGTTCCCGGGCGCCGGGGCCGAGGGCGCCGGGGGGCAGCTGGGCTCGCGGTGAGCGCGCTGGAGCTCCGCGAGGTCGTCAAGCGATACCCCTCCGCCGACGGCACCAGCGTGGAGGCCGTTCGGCGAGTGTCGCTGACCGTCGCGCCCGCCGAGTGCGTCGCGCTGTACGGCCCCAGCGGCTCCGGCAAGACCACTCTGCTGATGATGGCCGCCGGCCTGCTCGCGCCCGACGAGGGGGCGGTGCTGTTCGGCGGGACCGAGATCGCCGCGCTCTCCGCGCGGGAGGCCGCGCTCTATCGCCGGCGCGCGGTGGGCTTCGTCTTTCAGGCCTTCCACCTGGTCCCCGGCGCCACCGCGCTCGAGAACGCCTCGATCAAGCTGCTGGGCGACGGGTGGACGCTCGAGGAGGCCTCCGCCGCCGCGCGGCCCTGGCTCGAGCGTGTGGGGCTCGGCGATCGCGCCGATCAACCCAGCGACCACCTCTCGATGGGCGAGCGCCAGCGCGTGGCCATCGCGCGCGCGCTCACCGGTGCGCCGCGACTGCTGTTGGCCGACGAGCCCACCGGCAACCTCGACACCGCCCGCGGCCGCCAGATTCTGCGCCTGCTCCGCGACCTCTCCCACGAGCGCGAGATCCCCGCGCTGTTGGTGACCCACGATCCACAGGCCGGCGCGCTGGTCGACCGCATCCACACGCTGCGCGACGGCCTGCTCAGCGACGGCCTCGACATCGACCTCGGCACGGTGGCGTGGCCGTGAGGGCCGGGCGCACGGGGGCGGGGTCCACGAGGGCGCGGCCGTGAGGGCGGAGCGCCTCGCCAAGCCGCCGCGCCATCACCTGGATCCGCGGATCATGGGGATCCGGGCCAGTGCGCTGATCGACCACTATCGCATGCGGTTGCGCCGCCAGCTGCTGGCCG
>WQXW01000145.1 GCA_009781575.1 Solirubrobacterales bacterium | reverse complement strand
GGCGCGGGCGCGGGCGCGGCGCGGGTGAGAGCACGGGACGCGCTCGACACGCTCGCCTGGCCGGGCACCTGGAGGATGATGCGCCACTGGTGGCGCGCGGGCGCGCGCGAGCTGGCCCACTCGATCTGGTCCGGTGCGCTGGTGCGCGAGGCCGCGCAGTACGTGCCGGAGCTGCGCATCGACGATGTGCGCCCCGCCGCGCTCAGCGGCGTGCGCGCGCAGGCGCTGGCACGCGACGGGCGGCTGCTGGACGACTTCGCGTTCTCGCACACCGAGCGCGCGTTGCACGTGCGAAACGCGCCCTCGCCGGGCGCGACCGCGGCCCTGGCGATCGCGCGCGACTTGGCCGACCGCGCGGAGCGGCTGTTCGAGCTGGGCTGAACACCGCGCTGTCCGGCAACACACCTGTCGCAGGCGCCGTTGGTGGATTCAAAAAGAGGATTCGTTCCGCGCGGAACCAATCCTCAAAACAAAAAACGCAACGTCCGCTGCTCGCGACCGGCACCGCCGGAGCGCGCGCCCGCCCGGAGCTCGAGCCGTGGGGGGCGTGCGGTGTTTTCGGCGCGATTTGCGGAATGGGCCCTTGAGTGGCGGGGGCGGCGGTGATTTGATCACGAGCGTCGTGGCGGCGCGGTTCGGGGGAGCCGCGCAGGCGGCGGCGATCTCCAGCGAATCACGGCGTTCATCGAGGGTCAATCCATGCAGAAGCAGGGCGGTCGTGGCACGCGCAAGCTCGGCGTGCGCAAGGTCAGTTGCGAGGAGTGCTACTTCAAGCGCAACCTCCTGTGCGCGCTCGATCTGGAGGAGCCGTGTGCGACCTTCCGCCCCAACGACGCTCAGCTGAGACCGCCGCCCCAGATGAGGCTCGTGTTCCGCCAGGAGCGCCGCTCGCGCGCGGCGTGGGCCTTCCCGTCGGCGCAGGAGCAGGCGGCGCTGCACGCGTGACCCGGGTCGGGCGGCGAGCGTGGACGCCGCTCACCGGCCGCTCACCGGCCATTCACCGGCCGCTCGCCGGCCATTTGCGGGCCGCGGTGGACGGGTATATTGGGCGGACCGGCAAATCGGGCGAATCGAGGTGGTGGTCCAGTGGCACCGAAATACAGCATGGGCAGAGCCGGAGAAGCGGCGCAGGCGGCGAGGAGCAACCGCTACGTGAAGCAGATGATCGAAGACGAGCAGCTGCGCGCCAACCTGGTGGCGGCGTGGGCGGCGGCGCGCGAGGCGTACGGGCGCATGGGCAACGGCAAGCCGGCGACCAAGGCGATCTTCGACGACCGCAAGGTCCAGCGCTCGCTGATGGAGGCGGCGAGCCATCTGCGCGAGGCATCGCAGTCGCTCACGCAACCGCCGCCCAAGCCCAAGCGCAAAGGCGGCATCGGGCGCGCGCTGCTGTTGATCGTGGTCGCCGGCGTGCTGGCGGTGGCACTCAGTGAGGAGCTGCGCTCCAAGGTGCTGGACCTGCTGTTCGGCGCAGAGGAGGAGTTCGACTACAGCTCGACCACCACCCCGCCCGAGCCGGCGCCGTCGGCGTCGGCGTCGGAGAGCGAGGCGGAGGCGCCGGCCTCCTGACGCGCCGCAACCGGCGCGCGAGTCCGGACGGCCCGTCGAGGAGCGGCGGCGCATGGGCGCCCACTCGGAGCTGACCGTCGGCGCCGGCGCGGAGCCGGACGCGGACGCCGGCGCGGAGCGGGACGCGGGCGCGGAGCGGGACGCGGGCGCGGAGCGGGACGCGGGCGGGAGGTCGCTGTCGGGCGAGCGCGCGCAGCGGATCGTCGAGGCGATGCGAACGAGCGTGGCGCGGCGGGGCACCGCGGGCTCGACCTTCGAGCGGGTGGCGCGCGAAGCGGGCGTGTCGCGGGGCCTGTTGCACTACTACTTCGGCACGAAGGAGCAGCTGCTGGTCGAGGCGGTGCGGCGCGACTGCGAGCTGCGCATCGAGACGCTGGAGCGCCAGCTGGCGGGGGCGCGCACGGCGGAGCACTTCATCGCGCTGATGGCGCGCAACCTCGAGGCGGCGGTGCGCCAGGACCCCGATTACATGACGCTGCTGTTCGAGCTGTTCACCCTGGCGCGCCGCCACGGGGACATCGCGGCGGAGTACGCGGGGCTGTTGCAACACACGCGCCGCCAGGTGGCCGGCATGCTGGCCGGCGCCCAGCGCGAGGGCGTGATCCAGTTGCACGCCGACCCGGAGGCGATCGCGGAGATCCTCTTCTCGATCGCCGACGGCCTCGCGCTGCGCATGCTGAGCGAGCCGGATCGCGACTTCTCGGCGACCCTGGACGCTGGCATCGCGTGCGCGCGGGCGCTCCTGGCGGACTGATGATCAGCTTGATCCGCCCGATCAGTGGCGGCCACCCCTGGGGTGGCCGTGCTCCCGTCCAGCCTGGCGCCGGCGCACGGCCTCGAACACACCTGTCGCAGGGGCCGTTGGGGGATTCAAAAAGAGGATTCGTTCCGCGCGGAACCAATCCTCAAAACAAAACACGAAACGGCCGCTGCTCGACCGGCAACCGGCCGGCGCGTGCGACCGCTCGGGGCTGGAGCTGCGGGGACGTGCGGCGTTGTCGGTTGCGCGTGCCTCTTTGATCGACTTGATCGGCCATCGGTCGAGTCGATGTGGGGTCTTTGCAGTTGGCACTCCTATAATGCGAGCGCCAATGCCGATCTACGAGTACAGAAGGCCGGACGGCAGCACCTTCGAGCTGATGCAACCATTCCGCGAGGAGCCGCTGACGCACGATCCCGACACGGGTGTGCCGGTGGAGCGCGTGCTGCACGCGCCGGCGGTGCACTTCAAGGGCAAAGGCTTCTACAACACCGACTACGGCACGCGCAAGCGCCAGCGCGAGGGCGCGGGCGAGGGCGCGGCGAGCGAGACGTCCTCGAAGAACGGCGCCCCGCAGGGCGATTCCAATGGTGCGGGGGCGGACGGCAAGCGCGAGGGCGGCGGCAAGCGCGAGGGCGGCTCCAAGAGCGAGGGCGGCGCCGGGAGCGCAGGAAGCTCAAAGAGCGGGAGCGGCGACGGCGGGAAGCGCTCGGGAGAGAGCGCGTCCAAGACACCCGCGTCGGCCGGCTGACCACGTCAGCGGGCGCATCTGCGCCGCCTTTGGCCCAACGGCGGGGACGAGTGGCGCTGGTGCTGCGCGGGCCGCCGGCCGGGGCTCAGCCGGCCATGAAGCGGGCCACCGCCGCGCGCTTCTCGGCTTCGGAGACGGTGAGCCCTTCCTCGCCGTCGGGCAGGGTGGTGGTGCCGGACGGCAGGAGCACCCGCGTGGGAGGGGTGGCGGTCGTGGCGAGCGCGCCGAAGAGGCCCAGCAGCGTGGTTCCGCTCATGTCGGAGATGATCGCGGGGGGCGCGTTCCACGCGATCCATGGCAGTCGTATGAAGCTCGAGAACGACAACATGCGCGACTTCATCGACTCGAAGAGGCGCTGCTGGCGCTTGACCCGGTCGATGTCGGTCTGGCGCGGGTCGCAGAGGTTCTCGCGGGTGCGCGCCAGCGCGAGCGCTTCGCGGCCGTCGAGGTGGTGTGTGCCGGTGGGCAGGCGCAGCGTGTAGCCGCCGTTGGCGCTGCCGCCGTCGAGATTGGAGATCACGCAGGTGCCGGTGTAGTCGACGCCGCCCATCGCGTCGATCAGCGCGGGGAAGTTTTCGAAGTTGACTTCCACGATGTGATTGATCGGAATCCCGAGGTAGTGCTCGATCACCGAGATCGACAGCGCGGGGCCGCCGAACGCGTAGGCGGCGTTGATCTTCTGCAGCCCGTGGCCGGGGATTTCGACCACGGTGTCGCGGGGGATGGACAGGCGCGCGGCGTGGCCGCCGCCGGTGCGGATCAGCATGATCACGTCGGAGCGGCTGGGACCGGAGGTGTTGGCACCCGGTTCCTTGCTGTTTTTCTGGCGGCGATCGGAGCCGAGCACGAGGATGTTGTTGGGCGAGGTGAGTGGAAAGCCGGCGGGCGCGAGCACCGAGGACACGTCCGACGGCGGCGCGGTGCGCTCGAAGTGGGAGCTGATGAGGAACAGCACAAGCGAGAGGAGCAGCCAGAACGCGACGAAGCCGACCAGCGCGAGCAGCAGGCGCTTGGGTTTGAGCCAGCGCCGCCACGCGGGTTCGCCGCCGTAGGGCAGGCGCACCCCCCGCTGGCGCGCGGCCAGGCGCGTGGCCATCGCGTCGCGCTCGGGCAGCAGGTGGCGGCCGGCGCGATAGCGGGTGTATTGGGGGGTCTCTTCGGCCATCTCGCCTAATCGTTCGCGCGGGTGGGGCGGCTCTCCTGCGCGGTCCCCCTGCCGGGAGGGCCGCTGCCGAGGGAGGGGCGCTGTATCTATATTTGCCAGATGGGCGGCGCGCAAGCGCAGGCAGGACGTCTTCTGGTGTGCGCCACCCCGATCGGCAACCTCGACGACGTGACCCTGCGGGTGCTCGGCGCCCTCGCGCGCGCCGATGTGATCGCGTGCGAGGATACGCGCCACACCGGTGTGCTGCTGAAGCGCCACGGGGTGGCGCACGGCGCGCTGGTGAGCTTCCACGAGCACAACGAAGCGCGGCGCGCGCGCGAGCTGGTGGGCAGGATGCGCGAGGGCGCCACGGTGGCGCTGGTGAGCGACGCGGGCATGCCGGCGATCTCCGACCCCGGCCTGGCGCTGGTGCGCGGCGCGCGCGCGGCGGCAGTGGAAGTGGAGGTGCTGCCGGGTCCCAGCGCGGTCACCACCGCGCTGGCGGCCTCCGGCATGGGAGCGGCGCACTTTCGCTTCGTGGGGTTTCTCCCGCGCCGGGCCGGCGAGCTCGAGCGACTGCTGGCGGGGGCGCGCGAGACGACCGTGGCGTTCGAGTCGCCCCGGCGGGTGGCGGCCACGCTGCGCGCGATCGCGGCGGGCGATGGGCGCCGCGCGGTGACGGTGTGCCGCGAGCTGACCAAGCTGCACGAGGAGGTGCGCGGCGGGCTGGCGGGAGAGTTGGCCGAGCACTACGAGCGCCACCCGCCGCGGGGGGAGATCGTGCTGGTGATCGGCCCGGCCTCGCACACCTCCCGGGCGGGCGCGCAGGCGGAGGCGGCGGTGGAGGCGGCGCGCGAGCTGGCGGCGGCGGGCGCCCGGCCGCGCGCGGCGGCGGGCGTGGTGGCGCGCCTGACCGGCGCGCGGGCGAACGAGCTCTACCGCGAGCTGACCGGCGCGCGCGGGGCGATGCCCCGCCAGTAGCCTGGCGGGCTGTGTCGTTCTATGTGACCACGCCGATCTACTACGTCAACGCGGCGCCCCACCTGGGCCACGCGTACACGACGATCGCGGCGGACGTGCTGGCGCGCCACCACCGCCAGCGCGGCGAGGAGGTGTTCTTTCTGACCGGCACCGACGAGCACGGCGAGCCGGTGGCCGACGCGGCGCACGCGCTCGGCCTGGCGCCCCAGGAGCTGGCGGAACGCAACGCGGAGCGCTACCGCGCGCTGGCGCCCCGGTTGGGAGCGTCCAACGACTACTTCATCCGAACCACCGATCCGCAGCACATGG
>WQXW01000144.1 GCA_009781575.1 Solirubrobacterales bacterium | reverse complement strand
TCGTCGCAATCATGCCCACCGCCAGCGCCACGCCGGCGATGAAGCCGAGGTAGCCGAGCGTGACGTTGGCGGTGCCCTTGGTCAGCGCGCGATCGACCGCGTGGTTTGAGAAGTCGTGGCCGGTGGCGAACTGGTGTGTGGTGATCGCCAGCGCCACCTGGTGCGCCACGCCGATCGCCGCGAACGCCACCCCGCCGCTGAGGAGGAACGCGGCGGTGGGCGGCCAGCTCTCGGGGCGGCGAAAGCGGGTGGCCCGCCACAGCGCCAGCACCGCCACGGTCAGCGCCAGCACCGCCGCCGCGGCGAGCACGCTGGAGAGGATCAGCGGCGCCGCGTGGTGGCTCACGAACCGCACCTCCTCCGCGCGCGGGCTCACGCGCGGTTCCGCTTCGCCCCGCAGCGCCGGCGCCAGCCCCTGCAACAGGCCCACCGCGGGGGTTTTGCCGAGCGTCGCGCCCACCACCACCGCGCTCACCAGGTACAGCACGCCGCCCAGCACCGCCGGCAGGCCGAGACGCCGGCGAAAGGAGCGCTCGCGCGTGAGCTGCTGCTCGATCTCCGCCCGGGTGGCCATGGGGGAGGCAGTGTACGAGTTCCCCGCCACCAGTTTCCCCGCTACGATGGACCGCGATGGAGAGCGGCGGCCTGGGAGACCTGTTCGGCGACCCCGAGGACCTGCAACGGCGCCTGGCGGAGTTCGCCGAACAGATGCAGGGTCAGCAGCGGCTGGCGTGGGCCGACAACGCGATCAAGCTCGCGGTCGACATGACCGTGGCCGCGGTCAACCGGGTCAACGTGCAGGGCAACGCCGAGGACCAGGCCGATCAGATCCGCGCGGTGATCGCGCGCGTGTTCCCCGAGGCGGTCACGCTCGTACGCGAGGCGCGCGAGGGACTTCGCTAGCGCGATCCCCCGCCCCGGCCCGGCCCGCATCGCCGGCCCGATCCGCTTGGCCCGCGCGGCCCGGTTCGCCGGCGCGGCTCCCTTGGCCGGCCCGATCCCGATCCCGTTCGTCCTGGCGCTCGGCGTCGCGCGAGGCGCGGCCGGCGGCGATCACCTCCTTGAAGGAGTGGAAGCGGAAGATGAAGATCACCGCGCCCAGGCCCACGAGCGCGGTGAACGCGGCGATCGCGATCTGCTGGCCCACCGAGTAGGCCGCCACCACCGCGCCGGGCGCCTTGTGCTCGAACACCTTCACCAGCAGCGCCTGCTGCACGCCGGCGCCGCCCGGCGTGAACGGCACCGCGCCGGCCACCTGCCCGACCCCGAACACCAGCAGCACGCTCTCCACGGAGCCGCCCACGCGGAACGCGCTCAACAGACACCACACCGCGGCGAAGCGACACACCCACGCGACCGCCTGCCAGGCGGCCACTTCGCGCAGGTAGCGCCGGCGGTCCTGCAGGATCGTGACCCCCTGGCGCACGCGGGTCCAGAACGCCTTCACCCGCGAGGACAGCACCGCGAAGGCGACCAGCCCGATCACCGCGAGCGCGGTGATCAGGAACAGGGTCAAGCGGAAGTGCGCCGCCAGGTAGGAGATGTCGAAGGAGGAGAGGTGCGCGAAGTCGGGCGGCTTGGGGAACACGCCCTGTGAGAACGCGAAGATCAGCACCAGCACGCCCATCGAGACATCGAAGATCGACTCCACGAAGAACGCCGCCGCCACGGTGGGGTAGGTGGAGCCGGGGATCGCGGAACGCGACAGGAAGAGCTTGATGATGTCGCCGCCCCGCGCCGGCACCACGTTGTTGAAGCCCACCGCCGCCACGTACGCGCCCCAGATTCGCCGCCACTGGAAGCGCACCGCGGGGTACGCGGCGCGCAGGCTGTGAAAGAACGCGCGCGAGCGCAGCGTGAGGTTGGCGCCGAAGAACGCCAGGCCCAGCACGAGCGCCCCCCAGTGCACGGCGGCGAGGTCGGAGAAGAACTGGCCCACCGCTTCGAGGAAGGTGCTGAGGCTGTGGGCGATCGAGGCCGACGCGATTGGCGTGCTCACACCTCAAGCGTACGGCGCGGGGGCGCGCGAGAAGTCGCGCACGCCCGCGCGCCGTCGGCGGTGCGCGCGGTCACGGTCCCCCACGCGCGCGGGCGCGCGGCCCGGCGAGTGCGGCCGGGGCGGGCGGCCGGGGCCGCGAGCCGGGGCCGGAGGCGGCCAGCTCAGAAGCCGTCGTCGTCCTCGTCGAGCTCGTCGTCGTATTCGTCGAGGTCCAGCTCCTCGTCGTCGGTTCCCAGGAGCTCCTCCTCGTCGTCGTCGTCGTCCCAGTCGTCGTCTTCGAATTCGCGCTCGATCTCGAGCGTGGCGCGCTTGAGCATTTGGCGAGCCTCCTTGGGGTTCGTCGGTGAGCCTCTCCCACGGTGTACCCAGAGAGCGGCCGCATGATAGACCCGTGGAGCCTCGTTGTGGGTGTCGATTCACCTCATGTTTCGGACCCCGGCCCACATGCGGGCGGAGCTCCGCTCATCGCCGCGCGCTCCAGCGGTGCCGGTCGAGCTCCGGCCGTGTGGTGTTTTGTTTTGGGGATTGGTTCCGCGCGGAACGAATCCTCTTTTTGAATCCCCCAACGCCGCCTGCGACAGGTGTGTTCGAGCCTGGGCCAGATATCTCGCGCCCCTGCTCTCCCCCGTGCGCGCGTGCCGCGCCGCAGCGGGTCGGGTCGGGTCGGGTCGGGCCTGAGCCAGAGTGCTGGAGCCGGGCCCGGCGCGCGGGCTACTTCAACAGCCGCGACAGCCGGCGGTCGGCCAGCACCCTGCCGGCGGTCTGGCAGGTGGGACAGTAGGCGATCACGTGATCCTCGAAGTGCACCGCGCGCAGCGCGGTGTGGCAGCGTGGGCAGGGCTCGCCCTCGCGCCGGTGCACCTGCAGGGGCATCGGCAGGCGGTCGGGGATCGGCAGGCGAACCGCGCGCTCGTAGTGCTCGAGCGCGCCGCCCAGCGTTGACACGATCGCCGCGCGCAGGCGCGCGCGCTCCTGCTCGTCGAGGTCGGAGCCGCGCTTGTAGGGAGAGAGGCGCGCGTGCCACAGGATCTCATCGGCCCACGAGCGGCCGATCCCGGCGATCGCGCGCTGATCGCGCAGCAGCGCGTGCAGGGGACGGGCCACGCCGAGCGTCTGCTCCAGCGGCGGCGGATCGGGCCACGCCTCGGGGCCGAGCGTGGCGAGCGACTCCTCCTCGCCCAACCGCGCGGTGTCGAGCAGCTTGGCCCACGCCGATTGGCGGGAGCCGAACTCCCGCAGGCGCAGCTCGCGCCCGTCGGCGAGACGGAGCGCCACGCGCACGGTGCGGTCGCGCGGACCGGCGCGCGAGTCGAACAGCTGCAGCCGGCCGGCCGACATCAGGTGCAGCAGCAGCGAGAGACCGCCGTCGAAGTCGACGATCAGGTGCTTGCCGCGGCGGCGCACATCGGCGACCGCGCGGCCCTCGAGCGCCGAGAGTGGCGGGTCGAAGCTGCGCATCACCTTCACCCCCGGCGCGCGCGCCGACTCGATCGCCCCGCCGCGCAGCGCCTCGGCGAGCCGTCGCGCGGTGATCTCCACCTCGGGAAGCTCCGGCATTGCTCCTGATCGTAGGACCGCGCAGAGCTCTGGACCGGACGAGTCGCACACGTGTCCATCTCCACCCCGTAGCGCCTGCGAAGCCGGGCGCCCCCGCTCCAGCGGTGCCGATCGAGCAGCGTCCGTTGCGTATTTTGTTTTGGGGATTGGTTCCGCGCGGAACGAATCCTCTTTTTGAATCCCCCAACGGCCCCTGCGACAGGTGTGTTCGAGACGACGCGCCCGGCGCCGGGCTCGAGCGGAGCACGGTCGCCCCCGCGGGTGGCCGCTGTCGAGTCCAGATCCAGATGCCGGCCCCCGCGTCGCGCCGGCGCGCCTACGGCCCCCTGTAGGAGCGGATCGGCGGCCCCAGGTGTTTGACCCCGCTCGGGCTGGTCCACTGCAGGCGCCAGTGCTCGCCGCTCACCGGGGAGGTGAAGCTCCAGTAGCCTTCGGAGTCGGTGTGCACGGTCCTCAGCGTGGTGTAGCTGCGCGAGCCGGGGCGCTGGATCAGCACCGTCGCGGTGGTGGGCCCTTCGGTGGGCCGCACGTGGCCCCACAGCGAGAATCCGCTGCCGGCGCGCGCGACCGCCAGTTGCACCGGCCAGCCGTAGTAGAGCGGCTTGCGCCTGCCGTTGACGTACTCGAGTCCCGTCTGGAAGCCGATCACCGCCGACCCCGGGCGGCCGCCCAGCTTGTCGTCGCGCAGCAGGTACTGCGAGAAGGCGGCCACACGCGGGTTTTCGTAGGCGATCCGTTCGGCGATCGCGTCGTATTCGGCCTGCTGGGCCACCGGCACGCCGAAGTAGCGGTTGGGCTTGCTCTGGATCCCGAACTCGGTCAGGTAGATGTCCATGTTGGGCTTGATCGCGCCCGCGCGCGCGGCCAGATCGAGCGCGTTGGTGAGGCGGCTGAGCACCGCGATCATCACGTCGTCCCTGTTGGGCGGGCGATAGAAGGGCCCGCTGGCCTTGGTGTAGGCGTGGTGCGCGTAGCCGTAGGCCGGCAGCTCACCGCAGTGGCCCACTTTCTGGTAGTGGCTGTTGAGGCAGAGCGCGCCCCGCAGGAAGGCCAGCGGCGAGACCACGCGCGCGGTGCCGGTGGGCGCGGTTTCGCCCATCAGAACCTTGGGATTGGAGACGCCGCCCTTCCTCAGCCCGGCGTAGCCGGAGAGGAAGAGACCGCGATAGATCGCCGGCGAGAGCGGCGTGTGGCCCCGGAACTGGGGCTTCAGATAGTCGGGGTGGTTGGGCTCGTTCCAGATCGCGTACATCGAGACCTCTTTGCCGAAGTGGCGCCCGACGGCCTGCATGAACTGCTCGAAGTCGCTGTCGCTGGGACGGGTGACGTAGTCGCGATGGCCCGCCATCGCCCACTTGGGGCCGGGGGCGGTGACGGTCAGGAGCACCGGCCAGTGCAGCGCGGCGGCGGTGGAGAGCAGCGCGTCGTACTGGCCCCAGTGGTAGCCGGAGGGGCTGGCCTGGTTGAATTTGGGGCGGCGGCGGCTGTTGGGGCGGGGCGCGACTTCGCGCCAGTAGAGCTCCACGCGCAGCGCTTTGACGCCCAGCCACTTCAGTTCGGAGAGCACCCGCGGGCGCGCTTTGGCGTTCAGCAGCTCGTGCGCCTCGAAGTAGACGGTCTCGTTGTGGGAGGCCAGCGCGGGCGCGGCGCCCGCCAGCGCGGCGAGCCCGAGGGAGCAGAGCAGCGCGCCGACGAGCATTCGGACACGGCTTGGACGCTGCATCGGATCCTCGATTCTGTGGTGGCTTTGCGGGAGGCGAAGGCGGCCCCCACGGCGAACGCCCTGTCGGTGTCGGGGCGTCGGGGGCCAAAACGCGCGGGCGCGCACGTTTACAGGACACCTCAGCGGCCGGCGTGTTGCGGTGGTGTGGGCGGTCTCCATCGGGGCGCACCTCGATTGGGTAGCTTTGCCAGCCATGAGCGTGGACCTCGCGCCGGACGACATCGTGCGCACCCACGAGGAGGGCGCCCGCCAGGGGCGGCCGCCTCTG
>WQXW01000143.1 GCA_009781575.1 Solirubrobacterales bacterium | reverse complement strand
GGAGCCGTGATGGGCCCGAGCCGAACCGGCCGTCGGCGGGCTTCAGCTGTTGCGGGATCTCTAGCAGGGTCTGGGCCATATCGGCTCCTCGGCTTCTCGGGGAGGGAGGTGTGGTGCCCAGGCGCGCGGCGTGAAGCGCCTCGTCGCTTCCCGGTGGTTGGGTCCACCTTCACCTGCAGCGCCAGTCGCGACGGGCGGAGCGAGTGTAGCGAACGGCCGCACACCGACGCCTGTCGGAGGCGCCGTTGGTGGATTTGTTTTGAGGATTCGTTCCGCGCGGAAGCGATCCAAAAAACAAAACACCAAACGCCCGCCGCGCAGCGACCCAACCCGGCGAGCGGCGGCTAGAAGTCGGGGTCGATCCAGGACATGCCGGCGCGCAGCTCCTCGCCGACCGTCTCGATCTGGCTGTGCGACTGCTCCGCGCGCATGCGCCGGAAGCTCTCCTGGCCGGCGCGGTTCTCGGCGATCCACTCGCGCGCGAAGTCGCCCGACTGGATCTCCTTCAGGATCTCGCGCATTTTGGCGCGCGTCTCCTCGGTGATCACGCGCTTGCCGCGCGTGTAGTCGCCGTACTCGGCGGTGTTGGAGATCGAGAAGCGCATGCCCGCGAGGCCCTTTTCGTACATGAGGTCGGCGATCAGCTTGAGCTCGTGCAGGCACTCGAAGTAGGCCATCTGCGGGTCGTAGCCCGCCTGCACCAGCGTCTGAAAGCCGGCCTGCACCAGCTCGGAGGCGCCGCCGCACAGCACGGCCTGCTCGCCGAAGAGGTCGGTCTCGGTCTCGTCCTTGAAGGTGGTCTCGATCACGCCGCCGCGGGTGCAGCCGATGCCCTTCGCGTAGGCCAGCGCGAGCGAGCGCGCGCGGCCGGTGGCGTCCTGGTGCACGGCCACGAGCCCCGGCACGCCGCTGCCGTCCACGAACTGGCGGCGCACCAGGTGGCCGGGCCCCTTGGGCGCGACCAGCGCCACATCCACACCCGGGGGCGGCTGCACCTCGTCGTAGTGGATCGAGAAGCCGTGGCCGAAGAGCAGCATGTTGCCCTCGCCGATCCCGTCGCGCACCTCCGACTCCCACACCTGGCGGTGCAGCTCGTCGGGCACGAGCATCATCACGAGGTCCCCCCGGCTGGCCGCGTCGGCCACGCCCAGCACCTCCAGGCCCTCGCCACGCGCGGCGGGCAGCGAGGAGGAGTCCTCACGCAGCCCCACCACGACGGCCACACCGGAGTCCCTCAGATTGAGCGCATGCGCGTGGCCCTGGGAGCCGTAGCCGATGATCGCCACGGTCCTGCCGTCGAGCAGGTGCAGGTCGGCGTCGGCGTCGTAGAGCATCGCCTGCGGCAGGGTATATGACGCTCCGCCTCGCCGAGGCCGCGGCCGCCGCTGCACTGTGAGCGCCGCCCCACGCCGCGCCGCCCCGCGCCGGGCGGGCGCGCTCACGCGCCGGCTATCGCCACGAGCGAGCTGCCGGGGAGGTCGACCGCGCCGCGCGCGTCGGTGAAGGGCTCGAGGCGCGCGCGCAGCGCCGCGCGCACCGCGGCCACCTCCTCCTCGCGGAGCCCCTCCACCAGCGAGGCCAGCACCCGCGAGAGCTCGAGCGACACCTGCCAGAAATCCTCCACGGTCGCGTGGCGGCGGTGCACCGAGACCGGCTCGATCTCGATCTCGGTGAAGCCGCACTCCTCGAGCGCCCCCCGCAGCCGGGCGCGGTCGGCGAGCGCGAACATGCCGGGCGCGCCGGGCGCGGGCGGCTCGGCCAGGCCCCGCTCGAGCATCACCGCCATGGGGGCGGTCGCCCAGGGGTTGCGCTGCGGCTCATCCCACACCGCCAGCGCGAGGCGCCCGCCGGGGCGCAGCACCCGGCGGGTCTCGCGCAGCGCGGCCGGCGGGTCGACCATCAGCATGTAGCCCGAGCGGCAGAGCGCCACGTCGACGCTGGCGGTGTCGAGGTCGAGCGATTCGGCGTCCAGCAGCCTGAACTCCACGTTCTCCACCCCCCGCGCCTGCGCGCGCTCGCGCGCGGCCGCCAGCATGCCCTCGGCCTGGTCGGAGACGATCACGCTCCCCCGCGGGCCCACGCGCGCGGCGGCCATGAGACCGACATCGCCGAGGCCGGCCGCGATCTCGAGCACGCGCTGGCCGGGCTCCAAGCCCACGCCCTCGAGCATGCGCTCCGCCACCGGCATGCCGAACGCGGCGATCCGCTCGCCGCACCGGCTCCAGCCCTGAGAGGCGCTCTCCCAGCCGGCGCGGCTCGCGCTCCTGTGCTCTGCCGGGTCGTCGATGGTCACATCAGCTCCCGGGCGAGAGCTTTTCACAAGTGCTCCCCGTGCGGGAGCGCCTACCGGGTGTCGCCTTTTCCAGCGCGTTCCGGGGCGCTGTCGGCGCGCGCGTCGCCCGCGAAGGCCTGTTCGTCACCGGCCAGCTTGGCGAAGTCGGCCTGCAGGGTTTGGAGGTCCTGTGTGATCGTTTCCACCGACGCGCCGCTCGAGGAGTCGCTGAGGAGCTGTTCTCGAGCGAGTTCGAGCACGTCCTGATCGGCGATGATCAACTGCGCCTCGGCCGGGCCCTCCGGCGATCCGGGCGCGGCCGTCGCGAGCGAGCCCAGCACGCCGTGGGATTCTTCGAAGGGGCCGGCGGTGAAGTACACCGTGTTGGCGGCGCCTCCGGAACCCCCGTTGCCGACCCTCAGCGCCCACAGGCCTTCGATCTGGATCGGCTCGCCGTCGGGGTCGGTGAGCTGGCCCAGCTGCTCGCCGGTGGCGGAGTCGAAGGCGTTGACAAACCCGTCGCCGAAGTTGCCCACGAGCAGCACCGGGTCGTTGTTGGGCGCGCTCAGCCCGGCGAACCCGGCCGGGGCGATCGCCAGGCCCCACGGCGCGTCGAGCGGCCCGCGCGAGATCAGTCGCACCCTGCCGCCGGGGAGGCCGGGGCTGCCGTCGGGGTTGAACACGTCGACGAAGCCGCTGTGAGGGCCGGGCACGTCATCGTGTCGGGTGGCGTTCTGCTTGGCGTAGCTGACATAGATCTTGCCGCCGAGCGCCTGCACGTCCCACGGCGCGTAGTGGGCCGGGAGCTGATGGTCCTGGAACGCGCCGGGCGCCAGTGTGACCGGCTGGAGCTTGGAGTCGTACACATCGACCCTTGCGTCGCGGAAGTTGGCCGCGTACAGGAGCGCGGTGCTGTTGGCATCCGCGCTCACGATCGGCGTGCTGGCGGTTTCGATCGCCAGCCCCTTGTAAACCGCGCCGGTCTGTTGGTTGGGATCGGGGTTGGTGAAGTTGTTGCCGGAGTTGTCCACGGCGATGACCCCCTGGGTGGGGTTGATGCCGGGGTTCCAGCCGACGATCGTGCCGTCCTCGGTGACGAACAGGAACACGGCCGGCGCGGAGGTGGTTTCACCGCTGCCGTTGGTGCCGGTGATCTGAAAGGCGCCGCTCGCCAGCGCGGTGTTGAACACCGTCCCGGTGGGAGTGCCGCCGCTGGGGCTGACCGGGTTCGGGATGCCCACCACCAGCGAGTCGATCGAGACCGGCGTGCTTTCGGCGCCCGGGACGGTGTAGAGCGTGGACAGCCCGGAGTTGTTGTCGGAGATCCAGAGGGGACTGCCGCCGCTCGCTGAGATTCCCCACGGGTTGACGAGATTGGGATCGGTCACGTCGGCGACGCCCGGCAGGTCGGATACCAGATTGGTCTGTAACACAGTCCCCGACTGTCTCTTCGACGCCTGCGGTGTCACGGCACCCGCCGTCGGTGTCAGATAGGCAACCCCCACCAGCGCAGCCACAGCCGCAACGATGTGGCGCGGGCGTCCGAAGCTCGACAGTCTCCATGTCATGGTTGGTCCTCCTCCGGCGAGATCGCCGTCAATTTGGGTTTGCCGCGACAAACACCAACGACACCTCCCGCGCCGAAACCTTCCCCGTCCTGCCACGGCGCCGCCGACGATCGCGGCGGCGAGCGCTTATGCGGTTTATCACAGGTAATTGTGACAGCGGTGCCGAAGCTCCCGGCGCAGGAGCTTGCCCGATGGCGTGCGGGGCAGCGGCTCCACGGTGAGCACCACCTGCTTCGGCACCTTGTACCGCGCAAGGCGCGCAGCACAGTGGGCGCGCAGCTGCGCCTCATCCAGGCGCGCGCCGGGGCTCGCCACCACGATCGCGGTCACAGCCTCCCCCCACTCCGGATCGGCGCGACCCACGACCGCGGACTCGAGCACGCCGGGGTGCTCCTCGAGCGCCGCCTCGACCTCCGCCGGCGCCACGTTCTCACCGCCGCTGACGATGGTCTCCGCGCGGCGACCGGTCACGCGCAGCGAGCCGCGCTCGTCCAGGAGCCCGAGATCGCCGGTGTGAAGCCACCCGTCGGTGGCGCTCGCGGCGGCGGGCGCCACCGTCGGGCCGGCGACGAGGATCTCCCCGTCTGTGTCGATGCGCACGCGCGTGCAGAACAACGGCGGCCCCGCACCGCGCGCCCCCCCTTCGGATCGATCCGCGGCGCGGATCGGCACGGTGCTCACCTGCGAGCACGCCTCCGTGAGCCCGTAGGTCTGGCTGACCGGCACGCCCGCCTCGCGCGCGCGCGTCAGCAGCGCGGCCGGCACGGGGCCCCCGCCGGTGAGCGCGCAGCGCAGGGTGGGCGGCTCGCGCAGGCCGGCCTCCAGCAGGCGGGCGAGCGTCGTGGCCACGAGGCTCACCGTTGTGATGCGCTCGCCGCGCAGCGCGTGCACCACACGCTCGGTGTCGAACCGCTCGTGCAGCACCGCGGTGCTCGCGTGGATCGCACTGCGGATCAGGATCGAGAGCCCGCCCACGTGCGAGAGCGGCAGCGCGCACAGCCAGCGCTCCTGGGGCCCGGTTGCCAGGGCCACGGCCGAGCCGAGCGCGCTCCAGAGCAGGTTGCCGTAGGTCAGCCGCACCGGCCGCGGGAGCGCGGTGGTGCCGGAGGTGTGGATCACGACCGCGACGGCATCGAGGTCGTGCACGGCGAGCGGCTCCTCGCCGGGCGGCGTGTCGCTCAGCGGCTCCTCCAGCACGAGCGCCGCGCCGGCGGCCACGCGGCGGCGCTCGGCCTGCGAGAGACGCGGGTCGACCGGCACCGCCACCGCGCCGGCCAGCAGACAGGCGTGCACCGCCGTGGCGAAGCCCGCCCCGGGCGCCATCGCAATCGCCACCTCCTGGCCGCGCCCCACCCCGCGGCGCGCGAGCGCGCGCGCCCCGGCGCGCGCGGCGGCCCGCAGCTCGGCGTAGGTGATGCGGGCGCCCCCGCTCTCCAGCGCGGCGTGCCCGGGACGCGCCCGGGCGGCACGCTCGAGCCAGCCCTCGACCACCACGGCGCAGAGGCTAGAGCTCCGGCGCGCTCGAGGGGTTGACGACCGGCCGCGGCCTTCGCAGCTAGCCTTCCCCTGCCGGCCACCCACGCGCGAGAGAGGAGCTGGAGCACCCTTGACAGTCACCTGGACGGCGGCGGGCGAGTTCACCGATATCCGCTACGAGAAGTCGCGCGATCCGCAGGGGATCGCCAAGATCACGATCGACCGCCCGGAGGT
>WQXW01000142.1 GCA_009781575.1 Solirubrobacterales bacterium | reverse complement strand
GAGCCCCCCAGCGACGGCGGCGCCGAGGAGCTCGTGGTCGAGCTGAGCTTCGCCTGAACGGGTCGCGCCGCGCGCGGGCGCCCGGCGCCCGGCGCCCAGGGCGGCGTGGGTGGCTCGCCGTCGCCGGGCAGCGGCCGTGTCGTTTTTTGTTTTGAGGATTGGTTCCGCGCGGAACGAATCCTCAAAACAAATCCCCCAACGGAGCCTCGGACAGGTGTGTTCGAGAGAGAGCGCGCCGGCGCCAAGCTCGGCCCTCAGTCGTCGCGCCGCGGCTCGAGCCCGGTGCGCAGGCGCGCGAGCGCCTGGCGGATCACGCGCGAGACCTGCATCTGGGAGACGCCGATCCGTTCGCCGATCTCCGCCTGGGTGAGGTCCTCGCCGAACCGCAGCCGCAGCACGATGCGCTCGCGCTCGGAGATCTTCAGCAGCAGCGGCTCGAGCGTGGCGCGCTCCTCCGCGCGGTCGAAGCCGGGCTCCTGCATGCCCAGCGCGTCGGCGAGGCTCTCGGCCGGCTCATCGCCGTGCAGCGAGCGGGGCGCGTCCAGCGAGCCGGCCCTGTACGCGCCGGCGGCCTCCAGCGCGTCCAGCACCTGCTCCTGCGAGACGCTCAGCGCGCCGGCGATCTCGGCGACCGACGGCGCGCGGCTGCGCCCCGCCGAGAGCGTGGCGATCGTCTGGTCGACCCTCAGCGCGAGCTCCTGGAGGTCTCGGGGCACGCGCACCGACCAGGTGCGGTCGCGGAAGTGGCGCTTCAGCTCGCCCAGGATCGTGGGCACCGCGTAGCTCGAGAAGACCACCTCCCGCCCGGCGTCGAAGCGGTCGATCGCCTTGATCAGGCCCAGCGAGGCGACCTGCACGAGATCCTCCAGGGGCTCGTCGGTGCGCTGGTAACGCCGTGCCAGCCGCCGCGCGAGGGGCAGGTAGCGCTCGATCAGGCGCTCCCGCGCGCGGCCGTCGGCCGCACGCGCGCGGGCGAACAGCTCCTCGTCGGGCGGATCGGCCGTGGGCACGGCGTCTGTTCGCTTCGGGGGGATCTGCCTCGCGCTCACTCCTCCACTCTCCCATCAGCCCCACAGGCATTACGCCGTCAGGATGACAACCCGAGCGTAGCCGCTCGCTCGCGCGAGGTCTCGCGCTCCTCCCACGAGCACAGCGCGGCGCGCCCGGGGCAGCGGTCGCACAGGCCGATGTGCGGTGTGTCGCTGACCACAAATCCACGCGCGCCCGCGCGCGCGATGCGCGATGTGAGGCCCGCTTCGATCGTGGCCGTGTCGCCGGCGCCGTACACCGTGCCCACGTGCTCGCGCGGGCGCTCGAGGAACCAGTACACGACCTCGACCCGCGGGGCGCCGCCGCGAAGCGCGGCCAGCGCGTACAGCTCGCGCTGCACCGCGTAGTCGCGCTCGAGCACCGCCGCCGGCTCCTCCTCGCCGAGGCGGTCGCTCTTGTAGTCCACCACGACCGTCCCCCGCCCCGGCTCCTCCGCGATCAGGTCCAGCACGCCGGTCAGGAGCTGGCCCCCCGCGCGCAGGCGCAGCGCGAAGGGGTGCTCGCGGCGGGCGTGCCGCGCGAGGGCGAGCCGCCGCGCCAGCGGCGCCTCGAGTGCGCCCGCGATCAGCGCGGCCAGCTCCTCGCACTCCGCCGCCGCCACGCGCACCCCCAGTGGCACGCCCGCCGCCGCCACTTCCGAGGGCCCCGGCGGCCGCGGCGCGGCGAAGTCGAGTGTCTCGAGCAGGCTGTGCACCACGCTCCCACGCGCGCGCGCCTCCATCCGCCCCTGCTCCGCGCGCACGGTCGAGCTCGCCTGGGGCAGTCGCAGCACGCGCTCGAGGTAGAAGCGATAGCCACACCGCTCGAGCTCGCCAAGGGATGAATAGCTCAGCGCCATCGCGCCGAGCGTCGCCGCCACGTCCCGCTCCGGCGCCGGCTCGAGCTCGGGCGGCTCGACCTCGGGCCGCTCGACCCCCCCGGCCTCGGGCTCCGGCTCCGCCTCGGGCCCGGTCCCGGGCCCGGCCTCGGGCTCCGGCTCCGCTTCGGGCCCGGCCCCGGGCTCGGCCTCGGGCTCCGGCTCCGCCTCGGGCCCGGCCCCGGGCTCGGACCGCTTGGCGGGCTCGGACCGCTTGGCGGGCTCGGGCCATTCGCCTTCGCGCCCGGCGTCGGCCTCGAGCTCGAGCTGGAGCTGGAGCTGGGCCGCGCCCTCGCGGGGGGCGGCGGTGGCCAGCCGGCAGCGCACGGCTCCCCCGCCGCCCTGCAGGATCGCCTCCGACTCGCCGGCGTCGAGCATCGCGGCGATCCGCGCGGAGATGCCGTCCACCAGCGCCGGGGCCAGCCATGTGATCGGCGCGCACCCGGGCCGCTCCGGGGGCCACTTGCGCAGCGACAGCGCGCCGCTGATCAGCAGGCGCTCGCGCGCGCGTGTCATCGCGACGTAGAGGATGCGCTCCTCCTCGGCGGCCTCGCGGCGGCGACGCTCGGCGAGCAGCTCCTCGTAGGCGAGCGCGGGCACGCGTTTGGATCCGTCGAGCGCGGGCAGGCGCAGGCCGATGCGCTCGCCGTCCACCAGCAGCGCGGGATCGTTGCCGGATGGCGGCGTGCGCCCGAGATCGGCCACGCACACCACGGGGAACTCCAGGCCCTTGGCCGTGTGGATGGTCATGAGGCGCACCACCTCGTGGTGGCCCTCGGCGGCCGGCGCCTCCGGCTCGCCGGCCTCGCCCGAGTCGGCCAGATCGGCGGCGTGGTCGAGAAAGGCGCGCAGGTCGCGGCCCTCGCGCGCTTCGAACGCGCCGGCCAGGCGCAGGAGCTTGTGGATGTTGGCCAGCCGGCGCTCGGCGAAGGCGAGCGACAGCACGTGTCGCTCGTAGCCGCCGGCGTCGATCGCGCGCCGCAGGAGCTCGGAGACGCTGCGCCAGGGCGCCGCGGCGCGCTCCCGCTCGAAGCGCGGCACGAAGCGCTCCAGGCGCCGGCGATCGCGCGGGGGCGTGCGCGCCATCAGCTCGCCGGCGCCCGGGCCGGCGCCACCGTGCCCGTCGCCGCCCTCACCCCAGGCGCCGCGGATCACCTCCCACCAGCCACGCCGATGTGCGCGCGCGCTCGAGGCGATCAGCGCGAGAGCGTCGCTGGAGAGCCCCACCAGCGGGGAGGCGAGCAGCGAGAGGAGCGCCACCTCGTCGAGCGGGTTGGCCAGCGCACGCAGGTGGGCGATCAGATCGCCGACCTGGGCGCTGCGCCAGAACTCGCCGGTGGCGGCGAGCGTGCGCAGTCCCTGCTCGCGCAGCGCGCGCTCATACAGCGGCAGGTCGCCGCGCGAGCGCAACAGGACCGCGACATCGCCGGCGGCGATCCCCTCCTCGCGGACCATCCCGGCGATCCGCGCGGCGAGAAGACGCGCCTCGGCACCGCGCCACGCGGGCGCGGAGCCGGCGGCGACCGGCGTGGGCGCGCGCTCCTCCCAGCCCTCCCTGTCGGTCAGGAGCAGCTCGACCGCCACAGTGGCGGGCTCGGAGAGCGGCTCGCGGCGTGCCTGAAGCGGTGTGAAGCCCGCGCCGAACCGGTGCGCGAACACCTGGTTGACAGCCGCGATGAGCGGGGGGCGCGCGCGGAAGCTTCCGGTGAGCTCGAGCGCCGCGCCGTGCGTGGCGAGCTGGCGCCGGCGCGCCCGGAACACCTCCACGTCGGCCAGCCGGAACCCATAGATCGACTGGAGCTCGTCGCCCACCGTGAAGAGGTTGTCGCGCTCCAGCGCGCGCAGCAGCGCCAGCTGGCGCGCATTGGTGTCCTGGAACTCGTCCACCATCACCAACGCGACGCGCTCGCGCCAGGTGGCGCGCAGCTCCTCGTGCTCGTCCAGCAGCGCGCGGGCGCGCAGCTCCAGATCGTCGAAATCCAGCGCGCCGCGCGCGCGCTTGAGCTCGGCGTAGCGGGCGGCGAAGCGCGCCAGCAGCCGGCCGAGCAGGCGGCAGGCGTCCACCGCGGCGCGATCGGCGGCGGATGCCTCGGCGTGGCCGCCGGCGGCGTCGTCGTCAATGGCGCCGTCGTCGGCGCCGGAGCGCGCCGGCGCGGCCCGCGGGTGGGGGCGGGGCAGCGCAGGCACGGCGTGGCCCTGGCTTCGCAGATGGGCGTACACCCCGAGGATCATCGTGCGCAGCGGGTCGGGGCCGTAGGTGGCGGCGAGCTCCAGCGCCTCCTCGCCCTCCCCCTCCAGCAGCCCCGCGAGCGCCTCGCCGAACGCGCGCTCGCCCAGGCGCCGCGCCTGGGGCGCGTCGAGGATCGCGAAGCCGGGGTCCAGGCCGGCGAGCAGCGCGTGCGCGCGCAGCAGGCGCGTGCAGAACCCGTGGAAGGTGCTCACCAGAGCGCCCTCGGTCTCGAGCGCCGCGGCGCGCTCGCCCAGCTCGAGGAAGCGCTCGCGGACGCGCCGCTCGAGCTCGCCGGCGGCGCGCTCGGTGAAGGTGATCGCGAGGATCGCGCGCGGCGAGATGCCGTCCTCGATCACCGCCCGCACAAACCGCTCGACCAGCACCGAGGTCTTGCCGCTGCCGGCGCCGGCGGCCAGCAGCAGCGAGCCCTCGCGCCGCCCCACGGCGAACTCCTGCTCGGCGCTCAGCGCTCGAATCGGCATATGGCCGGGTGCTGGCAGCCCGCGTGGCGACCGCCCGCGCAGGTCAGGGGCCTCGACACCAGCGCGCCCGAGCGGGCCTCGCGCGCGGCGCGGAGCGCCAGCGCGAGCACCTCCCGCAGGCGCTCCTCCATCTCGGCGGGCGCCAGCAGGTCGGCGTCGAACTCGGCCGGCTCGGTGCCGTCCTCGCCGGCCAGCAGCCCGCGCGCGCGCAGATCTCCGGAGAGCGGTTGGTAGAGGCCGCCGATCAGGGGCCGGTCCAGCAGACGCTGGACGGCGTGCATGTAGAGCGCCAGTTGGAGGTTGCGCTCCGTAACCCAGCGCGCCTGTGGCACGCCGCGGCGCCGCTTGTAGTCGACCACGAGCGCGCGGCCGTGCGGGTCGAGGTCGACCCGGTCGATGCGCCCCCGCAGGCGAACGCCGTGGTCCAGCTCGAGTGGGGGCAGGCTGTGGGGCTCGTCGAACCCGAAGCCCAGCTCCAGGTGCGTGGGCTCGAGCGGAGCGGGCCGGCGCGCGGCGTGCTCGAGGTAGCGCGCGAGGTCGAGCTCCATGCGCCGTCGCGCGGCGGCGGCGCGCTCGGGCGCGGCGGCGAGCGGGGTCTCCTCCAGGTGGCGCGCCAGCGCGTCGCGCAGCAGCGAGCGCGCGGCGGGCAGCCTGGGCGGGGTCAGCCGCGCGGAGCCCTCGCGCTCGGCCAGCTGTGCGAGCACGTCGCGCAGCACCTGGTGGGCGACGCGCCCGGCGAGCAGCGGTTCGGGATCGGGCTCCAGCGACTCGGGGCGGAGCACGCGCTCGACGAACCAGCGCACCGGGCACGCGAGCCAGCGCTCCAGCGAGGAGGGCGACCAGGCGCGCGCGTGGAGGAGCTCCTCGATCAGCCGCTGCTCGCGCAGCGGCGCGGGCCCCTCTGGGGCCAGCCTCGGCGCGGCAAGCGCGCGCTGGCGG
>WQXW01000141.1 GCA_009781575.1 Solirubrobacterales bacterium | reverse complement strand
GAAGCGGCCGCCGAGAGGCTCACGTGTGCTTCCTGCCGGCCGGACCGCGCGCGGCCCGACGCGGGGGGCGCGCTGATCGACTATCCGGCCGAAATCGGTGGTCTCACGCGTAGCTCCTACCTGCAGCGCAACGTCTCCGGCGCCGGCCAGGTGTTCTTCGAAACCGATGAAGCGCTGCTGCCGCAGGACACCAACGGCAGGCGCGATGTCTACGAGCGCGAGGGGGGTGCGTTGCACCTGATCTCGAGCGGCACGAGCGAATCCGACTCGTTCTTCGTCGACGCGACCCCAAGCGGCAGCGACGTGTTCTTCGCCACCGCACAGGCGCTCGTGAGGGGTGATACCGACGCCGCTTATGACATCTACGACGCGCGCGCCGACGGCGGCTTCGCCGAACCGCCGCCTCCCGCCCCGGAATGTGAAAGCGAAGAATGCAGGGGCACCTCAACTACAGGTGGGGCATTCGCCGCGATCGGCACGGCAAGCTTCTCCGGCCCTGGCGACCTTAGTCCGACTATTGATCACCGCGTGAAACCCAAGGCACACAGACCAAAGCGCAAGCTCTCGTCGAGGTGCGCTCGCAGGCACAGCCACGACGGCCGTCAACGGCGCACGTGCAGGCGCGATCGCAAGGGCGCGCGATGAAAGCGCCGACGCATCGAACGGCCGCCGCAGGAGTGATCGTGGTCTACGCCGCCCTACTCGTCCTCGCGGCGACGGCCACCGCAAAGGTGATCCACGAAAACGTCGCGAGCTTCCCGAAGCCCGGAGCGGTCAACCTCATAGCGGTCGACAATTCCTTGGGGCCGAGCGGTGGGCGCCTCTATGTGGGGGAAGTCTCGTTCAGCTTCGCCAGCAGGGTCTTCCAGACCGACGCGAGCGGCGTCGCCACCGGCGTGGATTTGAATGCCGCGGAAACCCCGGCCGGCTCGTTCGGGTTCCTCAGCTCCAAATCCGTGCTTGCGAGCGGCCCCGCCGTGGCGGGCACGGGCGCGAACGCGGGCGACGTGTACGTGCCCGACATCGCGCACGGGGTCGTCGATCTTTTCAACGATGCTGGCAAGTACGTGTGCCAGATCACAGGCAACGCGACACCGTCGGCCACGGAGTGCGCAGGCGCCACCGGCAGCGAGACGCCCAGCGGCGGCATCGAACCGACGTCGGTTGCGGTCGATCCAGTCAACGGGCAGGTGGCGGTTGGCGAGGCCAATGGCGTGCTGGATGTGTTCAGCGAAAAAGGCGGATACATGCGGGAGATGTCAGACCCGCACATAACCGACCCGTTCTCGCTAGCGTTCGACTCGACGGGAAGCCTCTACGTGGTCAACGCCAACCCGCTTGCGGCGAGCTTCGGCAGCGCCGTGAAGTTCAGCGCGACCGGCGGGTTCGAACGTGAACTCGCCACCGACAAGCTCAGCGTCGGTGTCGACGTCGCTACCGGCCACGTCTACCTGGCCGGGCCATCAGGTGAAGTCGAAGAGTTTAATATGAGCGGCAAGCGCATCTCCACGTTCGGCCCGGCCTCCGGCTTCGGCAGTGGTGCCTACACGATCGCGGTCAGCAAGGCGACCTCGGACGTCTACCTGACGCCGCCGAGCGCCGAAAACGAGATCTGGGGCGGCGACACATTCATCCCCAACGTCACAACCGCACAGGCGAGCGAAGTGAACGAAGCCACCGCCACTCTGCATGGCGACGTTGACCCCGAAGTGTCCGAAGGCGCCAGCGAGATAACGTCGTGCCGGTTCGAATTCATACAAGCTGCCGGTTACAAGAAAGCCATCGAAGGAAAAGCGCCAAACCCGTATGTCTCCGGTCAGAGCGTGCTCTGCTCGCCAGCTGTGCCGTACTCGTCGGCAACTGCGGTCGTCGCCGCGCTAAGCGGGCTTGCCCCGTCCAGCACCTACCACTATCGCCTTGTCGCGGAGAACAAGGAAGGCAAGGGGGGAGACGGCGAAGATTTCACGTTCACGACGTTCGGGGCGGCAGGGATCGGCGGCGAGACGGCCTCTGCAATCACCACGACTGCGATCCTGCGGGCTCAGGTCGATCCGTTCGGCTACCAAACGACGTGCCACATGCAGTACGTGAGCAGCGCGAAGTTCGTCTCCAGCGGCTACGCGGAAGCCAAGACGGTGCCCTGCGTGCCGGAATCTCTCGGAGCTGGCTTCTCAAGCGCGGGTGTGAGTGCCGCGATCGGTGGGTTGACGACCGACACCACCTACCACTACCGGTTCGTCACGAGCAACGCGGGCGGAACGACAACGGGCGCGGATGAAACGTTCTCAACGTTCGGCGTCGAGTCTTTCGGCCTCGCGACGCTCGGTCCGGAAGAAAGGCCGTATATGCTGGCTGGCGGACACCCTTACGAGCTGACCGACACGTTCACGCTGAACACTTCGACGGATCAATTCGGCACGCCCTTCGCGACAGATGCGAACCCGAAGGACATCGTCACCGATCTGCCGCCCGGCTTGATCGGTAACCCGAACGCGACGCCCAAGTGCGGCGACGTTGAGAATGTGAAACTAGAAATGTGCAGCGGCGCCAGTCAGGTCGGGGTCCTGCGGGTTTACACCGCCAATCCCAGCTTCGGTCAGCCGGAGGAACACAAGACGGGTCTGTTCAATGTTGCGCCACAGAACGGCGTCGCGGCCGAGTTCGCCGGGCAGATCGCCGGCGTCGCAAACGTGACCATCGCGGCACGTGTGCGCACCGGCTTCGACTATGGCGTGACCGCCGAAGTCGTGAATGCGTCGGCTGGCGAAGGGCTGGTGGGCACGCAGGTCACGCTGTGGGGCGCGCCAGCGGAAGCAGGCCACGACGGCGAACGGGAATGCCGTAAGATCGAAGGTGCTGCGCGCGTGCCGTGCGATGAACGCGGTTTGCTGAGGCCTTTTCTCCGTAACCCTAGCTCGTGCAGAGGATCGCCGGTGGCGAGCATGCGGGTCGACTCGTGGCAAGAACCGGGCGCCTTCGTCGCGGCCGAATCGAACATGCCGGCGATCACCGGCTGCGGCAAGCTCGACTTCAAACCCTCGATCATCGTTGAGCCAACTTCGACCGCGTCCGATTCCCCGAGTGGCCTGCACGTCGAAATAAAAATGCCCCAGAACGAAAACCCGTACGGGCTTGCGGAGGCCGACCTAAAGGACGCCGCGGTGACGCTGCCCGAAGGTGTCACCGTCAATCCATCATCCGCGAGCGGCCTGATTGGCTGTCCTTTGCTGAACGGCAAAGAAGGTCATGCTGGGCAGTCAGGGATCGATCTCGAAAACGCGGAAGCCGCCAACTGCCCGAACGCTTCAAAGATCGGCAAGGTCACGATCAAGACGCCGCTGCTCGACGAAGAATTGCACGGCGGGGTCTACGTCGCGCAGCAGAACGCCAACCCGTTCAAATCGCTGCTGGCGCTCTATATCGCCGCCGAAGCTCCCAAACGGGGTGTGGTGGTGAAGCTCGCTGGCGACGTGCAGCTGGACGAAAGCACCGGGCAGTTGACGACCACCTTCGATGAAAACCCGCAGCTTCCGTTCGAAACGCTGAAGCTCGATCTCTTCGGCGGCGAACGCGCGCCGCTGGCCACTCCGCGAACCTGCGACTCATATGAGGCCTCGGCGCTGCTAGAACCTTTCTCCCACCAGGGCGCCCCCGGCGAAGCCGGCACGCCCGACGCCCAGCCGGCGATCGCCCCCTTTGAGATCTCAAGCGCCCCCGGCGGCGCGCCCTGCGATCCCCCGCCGTTTTCGCCCTCTCTGCAGGCGGGCGCGCTCAACAACCAGGCGGGCGCCTTCGGTACCTTCGCGATCACCCTGACCCGCAAAGCCGGCGAAGAGCGCTTCTCCACGGTGGGGCTCACGATGCCCCCGGGCCTCGCGGGGATGATCTCAAACGTTCCGCTCTGCTCAGAAGCCCGGGCCAGCGCGGGCAGCTGCCCGGCCTCCTCAAAGATCGGCCACGTGGTCGCCCAGGCGGGCGTGGGCGGGCAGCCGCTCACGATCCCGCAAGCCGGCATGCCCGAAGATCCCGTCTACCTGACCGAAAAATACGAGGGCGCGCCCTTCGGGCTCTCGATCGTGGTGCCCGCACAGGCGGGGCCGTTCGATCTGGGCACAGTCGTGGTGCGCGCCCGGATCGAGGTCGACCCCCACACCGCGCAGGTCTCGGTGATCTCAAATCCGATGCCCACGATGCTGCGGGGCATCCCGCTGGACGTGCAGGCGATCCACGTGGAGATCGACCGCGAAGCCTTCATCTTCAACCCAACTGACTGTGCGCCGATGAGCGTCGGTGCGAGCATCGGCTCCGCCGAAGGCGCCACCGCGTCGCTCACCGACCACTTCCAGGCGGGCAACTGCGCAAACCTCCCCTTCAAACCCTCCTTCTCGGTGCTCACGCACGCCGCGCACTCCCGCACCGGGGGCGCCTACCTGCAGGTCGCCGTGGGCTCGGGATCGGGCCAGGCCAACATCTCAAAGGTGCACGTCGTGCTGCCCAAGGCGCTGCCCTCGCGCCTGACGACCCTGCAGCAGGCGTGCACCGAAGCGCAGTTCGCGGCCAACCCGGCGGGCTGCCCGCCGGGCTCGGTCGTGGGCTCTGCCACTGCCAACACGCCGATCCTGCCGGTCCCGTTGACGGGGCCCGCGATCTTCGTCTCCCACGGCGGCGCCGCCTTCCCCAACCTCGACATCCTGCTTCAGGGCGAGGGAGTCGACATCACGCTCGTGGGCGACACGTTCATCGAAAAAGGCATCACCACCTCGACCTTCGCCTCGGTTCCCGACGTGCCGGTCAGCCGCTTCCAGCTGGTGCTGCCCGAGGGGCCCCACTCGGCGCTGGCGGCCAACGGCGATCTCTGTGCGCACGCGCTCTACATGCCCACCACCATCACCGGCCACAACGGAGCCCAGATCGAACAGCGAACGCACGTAACGGTCTCGGGCTGCAGGCCCACGATCAAGGTCATCGCCCACCGCGTGACTGGCAGGCACGCCACGGTCGTGGTGCGGGTACCGGCGGCCGGCACACTGGTGGCAAGCGGTGGCGGCGTGGTGCGCAAGACCAGGCGAGCCGCCCAGCCTGGCACCGTGACGATGACCCTGCGCCTATCTGAGGCGGAGCAGCGCTTCGTGGCCCACCACCACGGCCGGCGCCTGAAGGTCCCGATCCGCCTCTCCTTCAGCCCCGCCCACGGGCCGCGTCTCTCGGCAAGAGTGGCGGTGCTCATGACATGACGGTGGGGTCGCAACTGCTTGCGCGCATATTACCTCTCCTCGGGCGGCGCGCAAGGAGAGGCCGAGGCCGGGAGCTGCTCCCTGGATGTGCTCCGGTCTCTGCTTTGCAGGCCGGGGTGGAGACGAATTCCTCTGGCCCGCCCGGCGCCGCGGCCCACCCTCTCGGGCCGCGGCGCCCACCCAGACGACAGGAGAGGCCTCTGAGCCTCTCTAAGCTAAGCGTTACGGCAGGCACTCGCACTTCCACCACATCACGGCAGAGTCGCTTGGTGGGCCGAACAGCCCGTCGAATTGTGAAGTTCTATGCGTGCCGTGCCATGAGACTACGGGATCCTACGGCCG
>WQXW01000140.1 GCA_009781575.1 Solirubrobacterales bacterium | reverse complement strand
CGAAGGAGTCGAGCAGCTCGCGGCTGACCCGTCCCTTGATGTGGATCTCATAGCTGGACTGTGTCACGCCAGTCACGCCGCGCGCCTCTCTCACGAGCACCGTTGGTCCTTCAGTCGTCGGCAAACACCTCGCGCAGCCGGTTCTCGTCCTCGGCGGAGAGGTTGGTCTCCAGCAGCTCGGCGTGGAAGTCGCCGCCGAACGCGTCGCGCACCCTCTCCACGACCCCGCCGGAGGTGAGCGCGAACAGCGCGGAGGTGCCGGGGGTGACCTGCTCGCGGATTCGCTTGATGAAGTTCTCGTCGATTCCCACATTGGCCATCGACCCGCCGATCGCTCCGGCGGCGGCGCCGACCGCGAGGCCGAATATGGGCACGAAGAAGATCAATCCGAACAGCAGCCCCCAGAAGGCGCCACCCAGCGCGCCGGGTCCGGTGAGGTCGTGAAGCTGGCGGGTGCGGGGCTTCTTCTTGTCGGCCGGCCAGCTGACCATCGCGGCGTCCTGCACAGTGATCAGCTCCTGACTCTGGAGCTGCTCGAGCGTGCGCACCGCCTCGTCGGCTCCGCTCGCGGTGGGAAACTTCCAGACAGTGAGGGTCGCCATCGCCACAAATCTCCTTGATTCGCCGTTTGGGGATCCGCGGGTCGTCCTTTCCGATCCGGCCTCTCGGACCCGGGAGGTGATCTTCACCCAAGCTAAGCCCGGAGAGGATGAGCGGTCGTCACCCAATGGGGATGAGGGTCGTCTATGTGTGAGCGGAGCGCGTCGCTCCGCGCGCGTGGATCACTCCTCGGCGAACGCCTCGCGCAGCCGGTCCTCGTCCTCGGCGGAGAGGTTGGTCTCCAGCAGCTCGGCCTGGAAGTCGCCAAATGCCTCGCGCACCCGCTCCACGACCGCGTCGGAGGTGAGCGCGAACAGCGCGGAGGTGCCGGGTGTGACCTGCTCGCGCACGCGCTTGATGAAGTTCTCGTCGATCCCCACATTGGCCATCGACCCGCCGATCGCGCCGGCGGCGGCGCCGATCGCCATACCGAGGATGGGCACCAGGAAGATCAGTCCGAACAGCAGCCCCCAGAAAGCGCCGCCCAGCGCGCCCGCGCCGGTGAGGCTGCTGAGCTGACGCGTGCGGGGCTTCTTCTTGTCCGCCGGCCAGCTGACCATCGCGGCGTCCTGCACCTTGATCAGCTCCTGACTCTGGAGCTGCTCGAGCGTGCGCACCGCGTCGTCGGCGCCACTGGCGGTGGGGAACTTCCAGACAGTGAGGGTGGCCATCGCAACAATCTCCTTGGTTCGTGATTGGTCGTGTTTCCGATCGGCGCGCTCGGAGCCGCGAATGCGCCTACGCGGGCGACAGCGTCGAGCTGCCCTGTGGGTGCTCGCCGTGGCGGGAGAGGGTCATCCCCGACACGGCCAGCCACGCCTCGATCGCGCCGCGCACCAGCAGCGAGATGCCCAGCACGATCGCGAAGGTGTAGATGCCGAACTGCGGCCACGACACGATCAGGATGCCGATCCCCAGATCGACCACGCCGGCCACGATGCGCCACCCGCGCCGCTCGGCGTTCTCGATCGCGCCGACCAGTGCGAACACGCCCGCCACGAGCAGCACGATGCCGAAGATGAGCGCCAGCACGGTGATGCTGTCGGCGGGATGCCTGATCAGCACCGCGCCCGCGACCAACGCCAAGAGCCCCCGCCACAGGCTCCCCCCGCGCACCTCTTTGACCGCGATGCCCACGCCGATCCACAGCACCCCCACCACCATCAGATAGATCCCCACGATCACCGCCAGCGTGGACAGCGTGCGGTGGGGCGCCACCAGCAGCAGCACGCCGACCCCCAAAGTGCAGAGCGCGACCAGCAGCAGCAGCCACCACGCCCAACCGGGCGTCTCGCGCACCTCCGCGGCTCCGTCGGGGCTCATGGACGCGTCGCCTGCGATCGCCGAGCTGCCATTGCGCCGACAGCCTGCCCACCGCGTGGGTGAGAGGGCATCACCCGTAGGGGATGAGCGCCCGGCGCCCCGGGGCATCATCCCGCGAGGATGACGCCCGCTCACCCGCCGGCGGGACAGGATCGCGCCCACCGGGGCCAATCACGGGCGCCCGTGCGCGGCGCGCCCGTGCGCGGCGTGCGCGGAGGGCACCGGGAGGACGTTCACGGCCACGACAACACCGGGAGGACCGACGGTGAGCACACCCACTTCCACGCAGTACCGCTCCTCGAGCGGCTGGGCGACGTTCGTGATCGCCTACCTGGGCATCGCCGGAGTGCTCAACATCATCTGGGGCATCGCGGCGATGGACAACAAGCAGTACTTCATCAGCGGCGGCCTGCTGTGGTCGGAACTGAACACCTGGGGATGGGTGGCGATCATCGTGGGCGCGATCCAGGTGCTGGGCGCATTCCTGGTCGCCGCCCGCCGCGCATTCGGCGCGATCATCGCCGGCACGGTGGCGTTCTTCGGGATCATGCTCAACTTCCTCTCGATCGGCGCCTACCCCGTGTGGTCGGTGATCCTGCTGGTGATCGACGGGATGATCATCTGGGCGGTGACCGTGCACAGCGACGCGTTCGTCGACGACTGAGCCCGGCCGCGCCGCGGACGCCGCGCCGCGGATTGATTGAGCCCCCGGGAGCCCGCGCGCGGGGCGCAGCCCGCGCGCGCGGGAGCGGAGAGAGAAGCTGAGCCGCGACGGGGGAAGCTGAGCCGCGACGGGGGAAGCTGAGCCGCGGCGGGCTGAGCCGCGTCGCGGGGATCTCGGCCGCGTCGCGGGGGAATTCTCAGCTCGTCGCGGACGGTGGGCGGAGCTCCCGCTCGGGCTCGGCCTCGTCGGCCGCGAGCAGATCGACAGTGGATCCGGATCGCGTCACCCCTCCGGTGCCCAGCGAGCGTCACCCCTCCGGTAGCGTCACCCCTCCGGTTCCCAGCGGGCGGTCAGCTGGTAGAGGATCACGATGCACAGGCCGATGATCAGGATGGACCACAGGGGAAACAGCGAGAAGGTGCCGAACTGGATGATCGCGGCGAACGACACGAAGAAGATTCCGGCCCATCGCGCCCAGGTCATGCCGGCGAGCAGGCCGAGACCGGTGATGGCGACCGCGGTGCCGATGAGCAGATGCGCCCAGCCCCAGGCGGTGATGTCCCACACGACCACGCCGCCACGCCCGCCGACGGTGACGACTTCGTTGTTGATCACCGCCGCCAGGCCCCACATGGCGTCGAGGAATCCCTCGATGATCATGATCACGCCGGCGAACATGATCCAGCCGCTCACCCCCGTGGTTTCGGGCTCGTAGCGCGCGGCGGCGCCGCCGGGCTCGGGAATTGTGGACATCGCGATCCTCCTGACTGAGACGTTTGTGACACCAGCATGGGCCGCGCGCGGGTGAGCGCTCATCACCCCCTTGGGATGACCTTGGTTCACCCCTTCGCGCGCGACGATCACGGCCATGGCGAGCGCGACACCGCAGCGCGTGCCGCACCTCACCCCGAGCGAGCGCGTGGCGCGGGGCAAGGCGGCGCGCGCGGAGGCGCCGCGCGGGCGCCACGCGGAGTGGGAGGCGTGGGCGGAGCGCCCCGACCCGGTGGCGCTGCTGGAGGAGCAGGCGACCTCGCGCGTGCCGGAGCTGGTGCCGATCCGGTACGGGCGGATGGCGGCGGGGCCGTTTGCGTTCTTTCGCGGCGCGGCGTACGTGATGGCGTCGGATCTGGCGGGCACGCCGCGCTCGGGGATCACCGCGCAGGTGTGCGGCGACGCGCACCTGTCGAACTTCGGCGGGTTCGCCTCGCCGGAGCGCGATCTGATCTTCGACGTCAACGACTTCGACGAGACGTTGCCGGGCCCGTGGGAGTGGGACGTCAAGCGCCTGGCGGCGAGCGTGGCGATCGCGGGGCGCGAAAGGGGGTTCACCGCCAAGCAGCGCCGCGACAACGTGGCGGCGGCGGCGCGTCAGTACCGCGAGACGATGAGGGGCTTTGCGGGGATGCGCAACCTCGACATCTGGTACGCGCGGTTGGACCGCGCGACGATCATCGCGCGCTTCGAGTCGGAGGCCAACGCGGCGCAGGTGAAGGCATTCGAGCGGGCCTCGCGAAAGGCGATGCGCAAGGACAACACGCGCGCGTTCGCGCGCTTGGCGCACACCGGCGACGGCGAGCCGCACATCGTCAGCGATCCGCCGCTGATCGAGCGGATCGAGGAGCTCCTCCCGCAGGGCACGGCGGCGGAGTGGCAGGAGCGCATGCACGAGCTGTTGCGCACCTACCGCGCGAGCCTGCAGGGCGATCGCCGGCGGCTGCTGGAGCGCTACCGCTACGTGGACCTCGCGCGCAAGGTGGTGGGGGTGGGCAGCGTGGGCACGCGCGCCTGGGTGGTGCTGATGCTGGGCCGCGACGACGAGGACCCGCTGTTTTTGCAGTGCAAGGAGGCGCAGCCGTCGGTGCTGGAGCCGTTCGTGGGCCGCAGCGAGTACTCCAGCCACGGCCGCCGCGTGGTGGAGGGCCAGCGGCTGATGCAATCCTCCAGCGACATCATGCTCGGCTGGCTTCGCGCCACGGGAATCGACGGCGAGAGGCGCGACTTCTACGTGCGCCAGCTGTGGGACTGGAAGAGCTCGGCGGACATCGAAACGATGGCGCCCGCGGGAATGTCGCTGTACGGGCGCATGTGTGGCGGCACGCTGGCGCGCGCCCACGCGCGCTCGGGCGACGGGATCGCGATCGCCAGCTACCTGGGGAGCGGCGACTCCTACGACCGCGCGATGTGCGCGTTCGCGGAGACCTACGCGGACCAGAACGAACGCGACCACCGCGCGCTGACGAAGGCGATCGCCGACGGCCGCGTGCGGGCCGAGCGCGGCGTGTAACGCAGCGGTGGGCTCCGTCGAAGTCGAGCTCGGGCTGGTGGCGCTGGCGGCGATGCTGTCGCCTACGACGCTCACCTTCTCGGTGCTGGCGCTGGTGCTGGGCGATCGCCCGCTGCGCACCGGGCTGTGGTTTTATCTCGGCGCGTTCACCGCCACGATCGCGATCGGCGTGATCGCGGCGTTCGCGATCGGCGGGGCCGCCCACTCTCCGACCTCAACCCCGAAGACGTGGGTGTCGATCGTGGACGTGGCGGCCGGCGCGGTGCTGCTGGGATACATCGCGCGGGCGATGCGCCGCCCCGCCGACCCCCGGCGCACGGCGGCGATGGTGGAAAGGATGAGTACCCTGGCCTCCTCACCGGTGCTCGCGATCGTGGCGGCCGGCGCGACGCTGGCCAACCCGGGCGGGTTCATCCCGCTGGCGCTCAAGGAGATATCCCAGCTGAACCCGAGCGCGGGCGCGTACTGCCTCTATTGGCTGGTGTTCACGGTGATCGCGCTGGCGCCGCTCGGCGTGGCGCTGGTGGCGATGGCGCTGGCTCCGGGGTGGACCCGGGGCGTGTTGAGCGCCGCGCGGGCCTGGCTCGAGCGCCACGCGCGCGCGATCGCCGCGGTGATCCTGCTGGCGCTGGCGGTGGCGCTGCTGCGCAACGGAATCGCCGGCCTCACCGCGTAGCCGCGTGGCCGCGGGGCCGCGGGGCCTCGAACACACCTG
>WQXW01000139.1 GCA_009781575.1 Solirubrobacterales bacterium | reverse complement strand
GGGACGCTGCTCGCCGGCGGCAACGGCGTGGCGCGCGTGGCAAAGCAGGTGCGCGGCGCCGGGGTGGTCACCGTCACGCTGGCGCTCTCCCAGGCCGACCAGCGCTTCCTCGCGCGCCACCACGGCCGCCGGCTGGAGGCGCCGATCCGCCTCTCCTTCAGGCCCACGCGCGGCAAGCGCCTGCAGGCGCAGGTGGCGGTGTTGCTGAGATGACACCCAGAGTCCTGCTCGCGACAGGCTGCGCGTTCTGTGCGGTGCTCGTGTCCGGCAGTGGATCGGCGCCGGCGGCCGCGACATATTCGTCGGGCACCGCAGGCGTACCAGACGGGCGCGTGTACGAAATGGTCACACCGCTCAACAACAAAGGCGCGGAAGTCTACCAACCGCGGCAGGTCGGCTTGGAATACTCGGGCACCGAGACAGAGTACCCTTTTCAGGCGGCGGCGAGCGGCAACGCAGTTGCGTATGTGGCGGCACCCACGGTGCTTGGCAACGAAAGCTCGAGTTACGACGCGGGCAACGAGTACGTGGCCACACGCTCGCCGGGGGGTGGCTGGTCCCAGATCGACGTCTCGCCGCTGAACGCGCCGAGCTCGGTATATCAAGCCTTCTCGCGCGAACTGTCGGTCGGATTCCTCGACGCCGAGGAACCGCTGTCGCCGTCGGCTCCGGGCTTCGGTCAGGAACCAGGCGTGGATGGCAATTACGACGTGCTGTACTCGAGCGGGATCGGCAGCGACAAATACTCGCCACTCTTCGCCGCCCAACCGGCGCACCGCTCGATGGCTGAATTCGCCACCGCAGGCGCCGGGATCAGCGAACTGACGGATCCTGGTGAATCAATCAAGGCCCCGGCGTACAACGGCGGCACAGTGGGCGATCGCGCCGATAACGATCGCGAGCTGGCGTTCGCGGGCGCCTCGGCGGATGACGCGCACCTTCTGTTCGAGGCCAATGACGCGTTGACCCCCGCGGGCAACGGCCGGCCGGCGGCGGAAGGGGGCTCGTCCAACGGCTACGCGCATGAGAACAATCTATATGAATCGTTCGATGGCCAGCTGTATCTGGTGAACGTGCTGCCGAATGGGACCACCGAGGCGAACGCAACCTTCGGTGGCGGTAGCCCCTATGACCACGTGATCAACAGCGAAGGGTCGCGGGTCTTCTGGACCGATCGGGCCACCGGCCACATATATGTGCGCGAGAGCGGTACGACCACGGTCGAAGTCAGCCCCGCGGGCGAGTACCAGACCGCGAGCGCGGATGGATCGAAGGTCTTTTTCACCAACGGCGATCTGTACGAGTATGAAGTGAACCCCGAAGTCGGCGCGCCGGGGGCGCTCGTCGATCTGAGCAACGGCGTGGCGGTGGAACGCGTCGTGGGCGCGAGCGAAAACGGCGACTTCGTCTACTACGTGACGAGCACCGGCGAATTCGTGGTCTGGCACAAAGACGCCACCACGACCATACCGGCCCTCCCCGGCAATGGTGCAGAGGTGACGCCCGACGGTCACAGTGTCGTGTTCGAAGCGAGCGGGCGCGTCGACGTCTATGACTTCGACACCGGCGTTCTGAACTGCGCCTCGTGCGGCTGGGGCGGAACGGAAGGCGAGCTGCCGCTGACCAACTCGGGCAATGTGTACCAGCCGCGGTGGATATCCGCAGAAGGCAGCCGCGTGTTCTTCGACAGTCGCGCGCCGCTGGTGCGGCAGGATACGAACGGGCAGTTCGATGTGTACGAGTGGGAGCGCGCCGGGTCGGGCGGCTGCGTGCAAAGCGCCGGGTGCATTTATCTGCTGTCGGGCGGTTCCAGCTCGGCGCCGTCGCTGTTCCTGGACGCCGACGAATCGGGTGACAACGTGTTCATCGTCTCGCGCGCTCCGCTGGCGCCGCAGGACGAGGGCGAAGAAGCCCATCTATATGCGCTCTACGACGCGCGTGCGGGCGGCGTCGCGCCGGTGGCCGCGCCCGTGTGCAGTGGGACGGGCTGCCAGGGGGTGCCGGGCGCGCCGCCGATCTTCGCGACGCCCTCGAGCGTGACGTTCAATGGGGTGGGGAACTTCGAAGCCACGGCGACCGCGAAGGGCGCGGTGCGGAAGCGCAGGAGCGCTGCCCAGGTGAGGGCTGAGAAGCTCGCGAAGGCGTTGAAGGCGTGCCATGGGAGGCCCAGGAAGCGGCGGGCGGCGTGCGAAGCGAGCGCGAGAAGGGCCTACGGGCCGCGATCGAAGGCCAAGCGCTCGGTCGAGGCGGGGAAGTAGCATGTCCGGGAAATACGCGGTCCTTCTCGTCGCCGTGTGCGCCCCACTTGCCTGCTGCGCACAGGCGTCGGCCGAAACGCCGGCGCCCGGGTGGGAGATCACCTCGGCCGCCTACCCGACCGATCTGAAGCCGGGCCACACTGGCATCGTCGTGCTCGACCTGTCAAATACCGGCGGGGGCGCCTCGACCGGCAAAGTCACCGTCACGGACGCGCTGCCCCCCGGCTTGGAAGCCACGCTTGCAGGACCGATGGAAGGCGGCGGCGCCGTCATTGCGCAGGAAACAGCGGAAGAATGGGAATTCGAAGAAGAACTCGAAGAGAAACAGAAAAATGGGATAACCCCCGACGGTCCGCTTGAAGTGAGGGCGTGGGGCTGTGTCGGCGCGACAGTCGTGACGTGCGAAACCGTCCCGGGATACCAGGGAGTGCTGCGCCCGATCGAACCGGGGTTTACGGTCAGGCTCGGCATCAAGGTGCACGTGGCCGCGAATGCGTCGGAAGCGATCGGGACCAACCACGCGAGCGTCAGCGGAGGTGGTGCGCCGGAACCGGCGAGCTCGTCGGTTCCCCTGACGATCGCGTCGAGCGCGCCGCCGTTTGGCATCGCGGGCGCCAGCGGATGGTTGACAAACGCAAGCGGCACCACTGACATGCAGGCGGGCTCGCACCCGTACGAGGCGACCTTCAACTTTGGCCTGAATGCCGGAAATCGCAACTCGGAAGGGGCGCTGCGGAATCTGAGCGTGGCGTTGCCGCCGGGGATCATCGGAGATCCGCAGGCGGTGCCGCGCTGCACGCGCCAGGAATTCGTCTCATCGCTCGTCGGCGCGGGATGTCCTCCGTCGACTCAGGTTGGGGTCGATTGGCCGGAAACGAGCATCATCAGCGCGGAAGGCGGCTTCGGACCCTTCCGCATACGGATTCCCGTGTACAACCTCGTCCCGCCGCCGGGTGTCGCGGCGGAGTTCGGCTTCAGCATAGAGGGCAAAACGATCCTGCTCGACGCGACGGTGCGCAGCGGCGGCAACTACGGGATCACCGCGAACGTCGGCAACATCGCATTCAAACCCACCAGCAACACGATCACGATCTGGGGGCGGCCGTCTTCTGACGCCCACAACGCCCAGCGCTGCGGCAAACTCGCCGGCGTGCAGGCGGACCAGTGCGGTTATTCCGATCCAGGCGAAGCAACTCCCTTCCTGACCTTGCCGACTGCGTGTGAAGGCCCACAGACGACGCGCCTGCATGCCGAAGACTGGTCGGGCAGCGCGGCGGAAACGAGTTATACCTCGGCCGATCCCGCCGGACGGCAGGTCGGCTTCTCCGGCTGTGAACTGTTGAGCTTCGGACCGTCGATGAGTGTCGCGCCCGATACGAGCTATGCGGATACCCCGGCCGGTTTGACGGTCGAACTGAAAGCGCCCCAGGAAGGGCTGAGCAGCCCCGAAGGGTTGTCGACTTCGAATATCAAGGACACGACTGTCACATTGCCCGAAGGAGTGGTGATCAATCCCGGTCAGGCGGCTGGGTTGGCGGCGTGTCAGGCCTCTGAAGACGGGTTGACCACGGAAGCCGAAAAGGCGCTCGGCCGAGAGGACGATGGGCCGGCGAAATGCCCGAACGCGTCGAAGGTCGGGACCGACGAAATCGAAACGCCACTGTTGGCGAAACCGTTGAAGGGCAACGTATACGTGTTGCAGGGGAACCCGCCGCATTTGAAACTGCTGGTGACTGCCGAAGGAGATGGAGTGTTCCTGAAGCTGCTGGGGAGCGTGAGCCTCGACGAACAGACAGGCAGGCTCACGACGACGTTCGATGAAACGCCGGAGCTGCCGTTCACGACGTTCAAGCTCGCCTTCAGCGGAGGTGCGCAGGCCGCGCTCGACACGCCGACAGGGTGTGGTGAATACACGACTACCTCGGACTTCATGCCGTGGAGCACGCCGTTCGTCGAAGATGTGGCGCCCTCCAGCACGTTCGCGATCGAACACTCGACAGGTGGTGGCGCGTGCCCGGCAAAGCCGCTGCCGTTCGCGCCGTCGATGACCGCCGGCTCCACCACGGACCAGGCCGGCGGCTACACCGACTTCTCGATGCTGTTGACGAGGCCTGACGATCAACAGCGCGTCTCGAGGCTGCAGTTCAGGGCGCCGGAGGGACTGCTTGGGATGATCTCGACGGTCCCGCTCTGTCAGCAACCGGACGCCGCGCGAGGCGAATGTCCCGGAGCGTCGCAGATCGGCCATGCCGTCGTTGAGTCCGGCCCGGGTCCCTACCCGCTGGTGGTGCCCCAGCCGGGTCAACCGCCGGCGCCGATCTACCTGACAGGGCCCTATCAGGGCGCTCCGTTCGGCCTGTCGATCGTGGTGCCGCTGCACGTCGGTCCATTCGTCCTGGAAACCCAGGTCACGCGCGCGAAGATCGATGTGGACCCCCAGACGGCGCAGGTCACGGTCACGACGGACCCGTTGCCGCAGCATGTCGACGGCGTGCCCACCGATCTGCGCTCGATCGACGCGGTGATCGACCGGCCGGGCTTCATGTTCAACCCGACCGACTGTTCGCCGATGAGCTTCTCGGGCACCGCCACCAGCAACGAAGGCGCACAGGCCGCCCTCGCGAGCCATTTCCAGATGGGGTCCTGTCAGGCGCTGAAGTTCAAACCGGGCTTCGAGGTATCGACCTCCGCCAAGACCTCCAGAACGAACGGCGCGAGCCTCACCGCCAAGGTCATCTACCCGGCCGGCAACCTCGGCGCGAACCAGGCCTCGAGCCAATCGAACGTCGCCTACGTGAAGGTCGAACTGCCAAAGCAGCTGCCCTCGCGCCTGTCGACGCTGCAGAAGGCATGCACGGCCCAGGCCTTCGCCGCCGACCCGGCCAGCTGCCCGTCGGCCTCGCGCATCGGAGAGGCCAAGGCGATCACGCCGGTCCTGCCGGTCCCCCTCACCGGCCCCGCCTACTTCGTTTCCAACGGCTCGGCCAAGTTCCCCGAACTGATCGTGGTCCTCCAGGGCTACGGCGTACACGTCGACCTGCACGGGGAAACGTTCATCAGCAAAGCGGGCATCACCTCCTCGACATTCGCCGCGGTGCCCGACGTGCCGATCTACGACTTCGAACTGAACCTACCCGAGGGCCCCTACTCGGCACTGGCCGCAAATGGCGACCTCTGCGCTCAGAAGCTCACGATGCCCACGACCTTCGTCGGCCACAACGGCGCTCAGCTCCACCAGAACACGGCGATCGCGGTCGAAGGCTGCAAGCCGGAGATCCGCGTGCTGCGCCACAGCGTCCGCGACAAGCGCGCCACGATCGTCGCCGGGCCGCGACAAGTTGG
>WQXW01000138.1 GCA_009781575.1 Solirubrobacterales bacterium | reverse complement strand
GGGGCCGATCGCCTGCACCTGCAGGTCGAGCTTCGTCGGCCAGGCGCGGCGGCTCAGGCGCAGCCGTAGCGTGTGGCGCCCGGCCGCGAGCACCCGGCGGCGCGTGGCGGCCACCGTGCGCTTCGCGCGCAGCGCGCGCAGCCTCACATGTGACTTCGCGGCCAGCGTGAAGCTGAGCGCCAGCGTGTGCCCGTGCAGCAGCCTGTCGCGCACGTGGCTGAACAGCGGCACGTGGGTCGTGAGCGGCGCTGGTGTGGGCGGTGGCGGAGGGCTGAGCGGCGGCGCCGGCTGCTGGTTGGCGAGCGAGTCGTCTTCGGGAAAGCTTTCGGGCGCCACGAACGGGACGCCGGCGTCGGGTGGGCGGTAGGTGATCAAACTCTGGAAGTAGGGGTCGTGGTCTTCGGGGTAGTTGCCGCCGAGGTGAAACAGCCAACCTTCGGTGGTGGCCGCCCAGCAGTCGTTGGCCGCCGGGCAGGCGATCGGGCCGGCGCCGCCCTGGGGCGCGAGGCGTTCGCCCGGTTCGGGCAGCTGCGCGGGAGCGCCGACGGTGCCGTCGGCTTCGATGCGGGCGACCTCGGCGCCGGAGGGCCCCTGGGCGAGTGAAACCCACGCGGCGCTGCTCCCCGGATCGGCGGCGAGCCCCTGCACTTCGCCCAGCGCTTCGCTGAGCGTCAGCTGCTGGAATTGGGCGTTTGCGCCGAGCAGCAGCGCCACCGGCGCGGGACCGCTGGAGAGCGCCCACAGCGCGCTGGAGTCGGCGCTGAGCTTGAACCCCCCGGCGCCGACGTAGGTGAACGGTTCGCGTTCGCCGGCCGGCTGCGCGGGCGGCGCCGGCCCTTCGGGCAGCATCGGGATGAACGGGTTGCTCGAACCCTCGACGATCCTGTGCAGGTAAAAGGGCTGGGTGGCGCTTTCGCCGGGCGCGACGGGATCGCTCGGCTCGACCAGCACGCTCTCGTAGAAGTGACCTTTGTAGGAGACGATCGAGTAGACGCTGTGGGCGGGATCTTCCATGTGCGGTTCGGGTGTTTCGGGCGAGGGAACGGGCGTCATCGCGCTGCCGTTCCAGTGCAGGTGAAAGGCGCCCTGGTTCACTCCCAGCGGCAGCACGCCGCCGCCGAACCAGCAGTCGTCCGGGCCCGAGCAGGCGGCCGCGTCCATCGACTGGTATTCGGTGGGCGCGCCGATCGGCTCGGCATAGGAGGCCACGACCTGCCCGTTTTCGAAGTGACACAGCGAGCGGTTGGGCACCTCGTTGCCAACCCCCACGCCGCCGCCCAGCTGCTGGCCGGCGCGCTGGTCTGAGATCGTCCAGAAATCGTTTTCGCCGGCCCAGGCGATGCGTCCTTCGCTGCCGCCGCAGACAGTGGAGAGCTCGCGCCAGCCGACGCCGTTGTAGTAATAGAGGCCCGCCGGGATCGCGTTGTTGCCGGCCGTGATCAGCACCCCCCGGTTGGGCGCCCAGAAGCTGATCTGGCCGATGTGGCCGAGCGGGATCGGCACGCCCACGCCCGTCTCGCCCGGCGGCGGCGGGGGCGGCAGCGGCTGTGCGGAGCGCCACCCCTGCGCGGCGGCGCCCGGCGCGCAGAGCGCCTGCGCAAGCAGCCACGCCACCAGCGCCGCCGACGAGGAGCCAACCAGGCCTCGGCGCCGACGCCCGCGGCGCCGGGCGCCCGGCCGACCCCCGGGTTGACAGCGCTCACCCATGACCCGCCCGCCTGCTGCGATCGGCCGGCTTGGATTTCGCGGCCGGCCTGGGGTTCGCAGCTCGCCTGCTGTGCGACGGCTTCACTGCGCCTTGCTTGGTGCCTCGCTTGGGCGCGCCTCGCTTCGGCTGAGGCGCCTGGTGCAGCGACACGAACAGCGTCTGCGCGAGGGGCGGCCCGCCAGCGCCGGTGAACTGCACCCGCACCGCGGCGTAGATGCCGGCGCGCGCGCGCAGCAGGCTCCCGTACGGCGCGGAGACGCGCAGTGGAACTTCACACAACCCCGGAAGTTGCGTTGGCAGCTGCGCGGTCGCCACCGTACGGCTCTGCAGCGCGGTGGGTGTGACCCGGCCGGCGGCGCGGCGGGGGCGCCTGGACCCGGGGCGGCGGGCGCTGTGGCGCGACGCGCGCGCCTCGACGGCGCCTTTCGCACCCCTCCGGGCTGCTACCGGAACGGTCGCGGTGGCGCTCGCGGCGAGACGCCCGGCCCCCGGGACGACCACGTCGAGCGTGGCGCTTCCGTCGGGATGCGTGACGGCAACCGCGCTCAGCCGCCACTGCGAGGCCGGTTGCCGGCCGGGGGGGGCGGCTCCGATGGTGACTGTCCCGGGCACGTCGGGCGCGCCGGGTTCGGTGGCGGTGTACACAGAGTCGCGCGCTCCGACCTCGCCGTAGATGAGATTGGTGCCGGTGTCGGCGAACGCGACCGTGCGGTCGTCGTCGGTGTACGAAGGCGCGCTGGCGCCGTTGCCCGTGACGATGGCCGGATTGCCGGCTTCCAGCGTGGGCCCGTCACCGGGCCCATGGGTGATCCGTTGCAGTGACTCCTGATCGACGATCTCGTACAGTTCGACTATGCCGAGCTCGCCGGGGGGTTCTTCGGCGTAGATCAGGGGCGCGAGGGGAAACTGCTGGCGCTGCGTGATGAACGCGATCCGCGTGCCGTCGGGGGAGATCGCGGCTTCGCCGATGCCACCGGCGGTCGCCACGTGTCCCGCTTCGACGCCGGGGTTGATCACGCCCGGAACTGGAACCTCGGGGGTCAGCTCACGCAGCGCTTCGCGGCGGCCGAGGCCTTCGTGCATGTCGACGGCGAACACGTTGGCGGTGCTGTCGGGATCGCCGATCAGCACCGTGCTCCAGCCGTCGTAGCTGAGCGCGGGGAGATTGCCGGAGCCGGGGCTCCCGGCCCAGCCGTAGTTGGTTTCATCCCCGCCCCGCGTCCCTTCCCAGGGAAGGCCGGGGTAGGGCCCCTGGCAGGCGGGGATTGCGATCGTGCCCCCGGGCGGACATCCGGGCGCGAGCGGATCGCCGCCTCCCACCATCCGTCGCGTGGGCGCCGCGGAGCCCTCGCCGATGCGACGCCACAGCGGCTCGTCGTACGCCTCGTCCTGGTTGCTCGGCCGGCTGTCGTCGGATTCGATCTGCTGGCGTTCGCCTTCCAGCGTGGGCGCCTGCGCGGGGATGTGCGCGCCCACCCAGGCCACCGTCGAGCCGTCGCCGCTGAGCGCCGCGCCGGGCGTGATGAACGCGCCCGCGGCGACCGGCCGGTCGGTCATCTCACCGGAGCCCTGTGCGCGTTCGGCGCTGACGAGCACGGTTTCGCGGCGGTCCAGGTAGCGCACGGCGATCTGGCCCGCCGGCGTGGGCGTGCCGGGCGTGCTGCCGGACGGTTCACTGGTGAGGTTGGAAGCGCCCTGAATCGAGAAGGCGATCTCGCGCCCGGAGGCGCTCAGCGCGACGCGCCCGGAGGCGACCGCGCCGGCGCCGCTGTAGGTGAGCCCTTCCCCGCTGCCGTTGAGCGCGGAGGCCAGTTCGTAGGGACACTCGCCGGCGGCTTCCTGCGACTGGGTGCACGGCCCTTCGTAGGCGGGGTCGAGCGCCATGTCGCGCACGTACACGTTGCTGCCCGGCTTGGCCGCGGAGACGAGCGCGGTGGCGTCGGTGAAGCTCACATAGCGCCCGTCGCGGCTGATCGACGGCGCCGATCCCCCGGCGACGACCAGTTGCACCTGCCCGGTTTGCAGATCCTTGCGATATACGCCGGTGACGACCACGCCGTCGTTGCCGCCGAAGCTCGCCACGAAGGCCAGGTAACGGCCGTCACCGGAGATCGCCGGTTCCGAGGCCGATCCGGCCTGTTCGAGCCCATCGAGCGACTGGATCTGGATCGGCCCGAAGCTCGCGTGTGCGCGCGGGCACAGCAGCGCCCCGGCGAGCAGCGCGCTCGCGAGCACGCCGGCGAGCGCAACGCTGAGCGCGGTCGCCCCGGCCCACGACCGGACCCGTCGCGACATCGGCGCCGTTCCGGGCTCAGGAGCGTTCATCGCACGTTCACCCGCAGGTGCGCGGTGGCCTGCTCGCCGGCGCCGTCGCGCATGTGGACCACGATCAGGTAGCGCCCCGGCCGCGAGTAGGTGTGGTGGAACGTGAGCCGCCCGCGAGCGCGCCTGCCGTCGCCGAAGGAGACAGCGGTCGCTCCGGGGAGCGCGCCCGATTGGCCGTCCGCGACGCGCACCACAACGGTCCGTCCCCTGCGGTGGCGCACGCGGGCGACCGGGGGGGCGTCGATCTTCAGTTCGCCTTCGGGGCTGAGCGTCTGCTGGCCCGCGGCGTCGGTGGCGAGGATCTGGGCGTGGCGCACGCCGGCGCCGAGCAGCCGCGGGTCGGGCAGCACGCTGAGAGCGTGAATCCCGCGCTGCACCACGCGCCCGTCGAGCACCAGTGCGTAGGTGACACCGCCGGTGGCGTCGTCGGCGCTCGTCCACGTGACCCGCGCGTCCTGCGGGCGCACCCAACGGCGCGGCGTTTCGACCGAGAAGGCAGGCGGCGGCACGGTGACGCCCTCGCCGACGATCTCATAGGTGCCGGGGGCGCCCTCGCGGAAGCCGAGCAGCGCCTCCCCCGATTCGGAGCCTCCGGCTGACAGCTCGGAGACCGCTCCGAGCTGGCCGCCCGAGACGAGCGCGGCCTGCGCGGCGCCACTTGGAAAATCCTCGCGCACGCCGACACCCGACGGCGCCGCCTGAGATCTGCCGGCGGGCCAGGCGGTCACCCCTCCGCCTTCGGCATTCAGGGCGGTCACCGCGCCGGCGCCGGAGGCGGTGGCGGCCGGGCCGAGCGGGACCTCCGGCACGGTGGCACCGCTCTGTTCGCTTCCGACCATCGTCTCGGCGGCGGGGCCGGCGGTGAACGCGATGCGGTAATCGCCCTGGTCGTCGACGGCGACACTCGGCGCGCCGAGCCCACCGCCGCTGGCGCCGGGGAGCGGTTCGGAGCCGCTGAACTGGCCCCCGGCGGAGGAGGAGCTGGGCTGCAGCGTGTTGACGAACAGCCGCGGGCTGACAAGCGGCGTGCCCGGAACACCCTCGACGCGGCTGACGACCTTCGCCGCGCCGTAGGGGCTGACGCTCAGCGCAAACGCGTCGGCTTCGTCGGTGAGCGGCTGACCGCCATACGTGGTCGGGCTGGCCTGCAGCGCGAGCCCGAGCGTGGTGCCGAACACGCGCCGCGCCCAGATGCGGGCGGCGCCGTCGCCTTCGGGCTCCTGCCAGGCGACGACCGCCTGGTTGCCGCGGCCGAGCGCGACCTGTGGCCCGTTGCCGGCGCTCGGCGCGCGCATCGACAGAAGCGGGTTGCGATTGACCCGCTCAGGGGAGGACCACGGCCCGCCTTCATAGCGGGCGATGCGGATTTCGGCGAGCACATCCCCGGGGCGCAGGGGTGTGATCGTCCTGCCGGTGACCACACGATAGGTGACGAGCCCGTCGCCGTTGGCGGCGAGCGCCAAGGACGGATCGACGCCTTCGCCTTCGCTGACGTTGGGATCGACGATGAACGGTTCGCCGAAGGAGCTGGCGCCGGGAGCGAGCGTGCTCGACACGAGCGCGCGCTGCACCCCACCGCTGACGGAGGCGATCGAGGTCACCCACACCGC
>WQXW01000137.1 GCA_009781575.1 Solirubrobacterales bacterium | reverse complement strand
GATCTCCTCGAGCAGCTCGCGCAGGCGCGTGGTGGAGTCCTCGGAGTCGCCCGAGTCGGCGGAGTCGCCGTCGAGCGGGGGATCAGCGGGGCGCTCGTTCACCGCCGCCGCCCCGAGCGCTTCTTGCGCTTGCGCGGCGGGGGCGGGGGCGCCGTCGTACGGGCCCCGGCCGTCGCCCCCGAGCCGGCTCCCGCCCCGGCGCCACTCAGCGCGGGTTCGCGGGCGGGGCGGTCCGGCGGCGGGCGGCGGGCGCTGTCGGGGGCGGCGGCGGCCTTGCCCTTCGGCGACGGTGGGGGCGGCGGCGGCCCCAGCGTGCGGCGCACGAAGTAGCCCTGGCCCATGGTCCAGAGGTTGGTGGTGATCCAGTAGACCAACAGGCCGGCGGGGAAGCGGATCACGAAGATCGTGAACACAAACGGCAGCCCCAGCATCATCAACCGCTGGTTGCGGTCGGTGGTGGCGCTCATCAGCACCGTGGAGAGCAGCTGGGTGGCGATGTAGAGCACGATCAACACCACCAGCACCCACCCGGTGGCGGTGGTCGTGATGTCGGGGATGAACAGGAATTTGGCCGAGCCGGGCGCGACCTGGTTGCAGGAGTGCGCCTGGATCTGCGCCGCGGTGTGGAAGCCCTGGGCCTTCATCTCGGGGCCGCAGATGTGCTTCTTGAGGTCCTCGCGCAGCATGTAGTAGAGCGCGATGAACACCGGCAGCTGCAGCACCAGGGGCAGGCAGGAGGCAAAGGGGTTGACTTTGTTCTCGCGGTAGAACTTCATCAACTCCTCGTTCTGGCGCTGCTTGTCGTCCTTGTACCGTTCCTGGATCGCCTTCATCTCGGGCATCAGCAGCTGGAGCTTGCGCATCGAGCGGAACTGACTGAGCGTGAGCGGCACCATCACGGCGCGCACCACCACCGTGAGCCCGATGATCGCCAGCCCCCAGCTGAACGGCACGATGTGTTCGTGGATGAACACCATGATCGCCTGGAAGAGCGAGATCAGGGGCGAGAACGCTTCCTGGATGATGTTGGCGAGGATCGGCATGGGCGCTTGGTGGGGTGGGTCGTGTGTCGTCGTCTACCGCAGAGTGCAGCTCGAGGAGCTGCGGGAGGCGCGCATCCTCTCCTCGACGCTAGCGCGCACGGGGGGCCGGCGCGTGGGGGCGCGCCTTGAAGAGGTGCTGCGCTCCAACGGGATCGTAGCCGCCGGGACTGAACGGGTTGCACCTCAGCAGACGCCAGCCGGCCAGCACCAGGCCGCGCAGCACGCCGTACTGGTGGATCGCCTGCACGGCGTAGCGCGAGCAGGTGGGCTCATAGCGGCAGCGCCGGGGCAGCGCGGGCGAGATCACGCGCTGGTAGAGCACGATCGGGGCGCTCGCCACCCGGCGGGCCACGCTCACCGGGGGTCTCCCTGGGCGAGCAGCTCGGTGCGGTGGATCAGCTCGCGCAGCGCGCGGTCCACTCCCGCGAGGCCCTCGCGCTGGGCGAGGTCGTGCACGTCGGGGCGCGCGACCACCACCACGTCGTGCCCACCGTGCAGCTCGGGCTCGACCCGTCCGAACGCCTCGCGCAACAGCCGCTTGACCCGGTTGCGCTCGACCGCGCCGCCGACCTTGCGCGACACCGACAGCCCCAGGCGCGGTCGGGGCGAGGACGGGTTGGGGAAGACGTAGAGGACCAGGTGGCGGTTGGCGGAGGAGCGCCCACGGCGGTACACCCGCTCGAACTCGGCGCTGCGCGAGAGGCGCGCGCGGCGAGTGGTGCGCGGTTTCATCGGCCCGCGGTCACGCGGACAGGCGCTTGCGCCCCTTGGCCCGGCGGCGCTTCAGGGTGAGTCGCCCGGCGCGCGTGCGCATGCGCGCACGGAACCCGTGCACGCGGGCGCGCTTGCGTTTCTTGGGTTGGTAGGTGCGCTTCATGACTCGCCGGTGTCGCTCGCTTGCGGCGCTCGCGCGGAGCACGCGCGAGGGGCGCCCGAAGCCCCGCATCCGAGCGGTCGCGAGGCAGCAGTATAGCTCCGCCCCGCGCCCCGCCGGCCGGGCGATTTTTCTTCGCCATTTGCGGTTGGCGGGCGCCCCGCGCCGGTGGCGTGGGCTATATTCGCTGCGCCGGGCCCGCCGGGTCCCACCGCCGAGATTGCCTTCGATACTCCTGCCGAAAGGAGCGGGTGACGCGCTGCCGTGAACGAAGAGCTCGACCGCATCTGGTCGCGTGTGCAGGCCGAGCTGGAGGGGGCGGTCGACGAGGCGACCTATAGGATCTGGCTGGAGCCGCTGCAGGCGCGCGCGTTCGACGGCGCCACGCTCACGCTCGAGGGCCCCACGCGAGTCTGTGGCTGGATCCGCGAGCGGTTCGGCGGCCTGTTGCAGCGCTGCGCGGCGGCGGCGCTCGGCCCCGATGTGGCGGTCGAGTTGGTCGAGTTGGAGCAGCAGGGCGGGGTCGGGGTCGGGTTCGCGGCGGAGGGCGCCGGCGCGCTCAGGGGCCGCGGCGCTGGTCCGCCACACCAGCACGTGACGGCGCGGGGGCGCCTGGACACGCCCGCGGGGGGACAGGCACCGGAGCACGACGTGCCGCTCAACCCCAAGCTCACCTTCGAGCAGTTCGTGATCGGCAACTCCAACCGCCTGGCACACGCGGCAGCGTTGGCGGTGGCCGAGATGCCGGGTGGCGCGTACAACCCCCTGTTCATCTGCGGGCCGCCGGGGGTGGGCAAGACCCACCTGTTGCGCGCGATCGCGGCGCTCGTGGCGGAGCACAGCCCCGAGCTGGTGGTGCGCGCGACCACGGGCGAGGCGTTTGCCAACGAGTTCATCTTCGCGCTCGGTGGAGGGAGCGTGGACGGCTTCAAGCACCGCTTCCGCCAGGTGGACCTGCTGCTGGTCGACGACGTGCAGTTCCTGGAGCGCAAGAGCCGCACCGAGGAGGAGTTCTTCCACACCTTCAACGCGCTCTACGAAGTGGGCGGCCAGATCGTGCTGAGCTCCGACCGCCCGCCGCGCGACCTGCAGGCGCTCGAAGACCGCCTGCGCGAGCGCTTCCAGGCGGGCCTGGTGGCGGATATCCACCCACCGGAGCTGCCCACGCGCATCGCGATCCTGCGAAAGCGGGCACATCACGATGCGCTGGGGCCGGTGAGCGACGAGGTCCTCGAGCCGATCGCGGAGCGCGTGTCGATCAACGTGCGCGCGCTGGAGGGCGCGCTGATAAGGGTGGTCGCGTTCGCCTCGCTCACCGGGCGGGAGCTGACGCGGGAGCTGACGGTGGAGGTGCTGGACGGCCTCTACCCGGTGGCGGGCGGCGCCCGCTCGCCGCGGCACCGGTGCACGCTGGAGGAGATCGAGAAGGCCGCGTGCGCCCAGTTCGGGCTGACCCCCGAGGAGCTGCGCTCGAGCACGCGCAGGGCGCGCGTGGCGTGGCCCCGCCAGATGGCGATGTACCTGGCGCGCGAGCTCAGTGGCGAGTCGCTGCCGGCCATCGGCAAGCACTTCGGGGGGCGCGATCACACGACGGTGCTGCACGCGTGGCGCAGGACGGGCGAGCGCATCGGCGCCGACCCCGGCTCGCGAGAGGATGTGGAGAAGCTGCGCCAGCGGCTCGACGCGGCGGGCTCCTGACCGCATGGCATGCGAGACTTCTGCACGCCCAGGCCGTCTTTGTCCACACCTCCACCAGGGCTGCACGGCTTCACAGAGGCAAACTCACATATGCACAGCCACTACTGCTTTGACTTTCTTTAGAAGATCGTTGTCGTTGTGAAGCTCTCTCTACCGACCTCCGAGCTGCTGAGCGCATTGGGCGCAGCCACACGGGTGGCCTCCACCCGCAGCGCAGTACAGGCGCTGTCGGGAGTGCTGATCGATGCGGAGCAAGAGCGCTGCGAGCTGCAGGCGACCGATATGGAGGTGGGCGTGCGCGTACCGCTGGACGTGGCGCCTGAGCGCCCGGGCCGCGTGGTGTTGCCCGGACGGCTGCTGCTGGATGTGACGCGCGCGCTGTCGGGCGAGCGGGTGTCGCTGGAGCTGCGCGGCTCCGAGCAGGATGTGGAGGTGATCTCGGGGGCCAGCACCTTCCACCTGCGCACGCTGCGCCTGGATGACTTTCCACGGCTGCCGGAGCCGGAGGAGGGTGGGCGCGTCATCCTGCCGGCGGCAGCGTTCGTGGAGACCGTCGCGCGCGTCGCGCGGGCGGCGTCGCGCGATGAGACACGCCCGGTGCTGACCGGCATCTGGATGGCGGCCTCCGGCCAGGAGCTGCTGATGGTGGCGACCGACTCCTACCGGCTGAGTGTCAAGCGCACCACGCTCGCGGCGTCGCTGCAGGGCGAGCTGGAGGCGAACGTGCCGGCGCGCGCGCTTGGAGAGCTCTCGCGCATCGCGCAGCAGGGCAACGGCGAGGACGCGGAGCTGGCGGTGAGCGTGCGCCAGGGCCAGGTGCTGTTCGAGTTGCACGGCGCGGTGCTGAGCTCCCGCGTGATCGACGGCCAGTTTCCCAACTACCGCCAGCTGCTGCCGGAGACGGTCGAGCACGAGCTGCGCCTCTCCACGGCGGAGGTCGCCGACGTGGTGCGCCGCATCAGCTTGCTGGCGCTCAAGAACGCGCCGCTGCGCCTGGCGTTCAGCGAGGGCGAGCTGACCGTGTCGGCGCTGACCGCCGAGGTGGGCGACGCGGCGGAGACGATCCCTGTGCCGTTCGCCGGCGAGCCGTTCGAGATCGGCTTCAACCCGGAGTTCCTCAGAGATGGCCTCGAGAGCGTGGATGGGGAGGAGTTCGTGTTGAAGCTGATCAGCCCGCTGCGCCCGGGGTTGATCTGCTCGCCGGAGGAGGGCGAGTTCATCTATCTGGTGATGCCGATCCGCCTCAACACCTGAGCGGGAAATGGCGATGTGCCGATGCGCGTGGTGAGCGTGGAGCTGCGTGACTTCCGCACCTACCAGCGCGCGCAGGCGCCGCTGGGGGCGGGGCTGACCGTGGTGCACGGGCCCAACGGCGCGGGCAAGTCGAACCTGTTGGAGGCGATCTGCTGGGGATGCACCGGCCGCTCGCCGCGCACGCGCAACGAGCGGGAGCTGGTGCGCTTCACCGCGCCGGCGGCGCGCGTGGTCGTGCGGCTGCGCGAGCGCGAGCACGCGCACGAGCTGACCGTGGCCTTTGGCACGCTGGGAGAGGAGCGGGCGGTGAAGCGCATGCAGGCCGACGGCGTGGAGGTGGCGCGCATGCAGGATGTGGAGGAGCGCCCGCTGGTGAGCGTGTTCGAGCCGGACCGCCTGGAGCTCGTGCGGGGCGCGCCGGCCGGCCGGCGCGCGCACCTCGACCAGGTCGTGGCGGCGCTGTGGCCGGTGCGCGCCCAGACGCGCCTGGCCTACGCGCGGGCGCTGGCGCAGCGCAACGCGCTGCTGGCGCGCATCCGCGTGGGGGCGGGGTCGCGCGCGACGCTGCCGAGCTGGGATGGGGAGCTGGCGCGCCACGGCGTGGCGCTGCGCGATGACCGTGCCGCGGCGGTCGCGCTGCTGGTGGGCCCGTTCGCGGCACGCTGTGAGCAGCTGGGCCTGGGTGGGGAGACGGCGCTGGAGTACCGCCCGCGCACCCGCGCCGAGGACGAGGGCGCGCTGGCGCAGGAGCTCTCCGCGCGCGTGGCGGCGGACAT
>WQXW01000136.1 GCA_009781575.1 Solirubrobacterales bacterium | reverse complement strand
CGCACCTCGCTCCAGCCGATGTGGGGCAGCTTCATGCCCGGCGCGCGCAGCCGGCGCACCTCGCCGGCCAACAGCCCCAGGCCCGGCGCGCCGCCGTGCTCCTCGGAGCGCTCGAACAGCAGCTGCATGCCGAGGCACGCGCCGAACAGCGGTACGCCCGCGTCCACGCGCTCGCGCAGCAGCTGATCGAGGCCCAGCTCGCCGATCGCGCGCATCGCCGCCGGGAACGCGCCCACGCCGGGCAGCACCAGCCCGTCGGCCGCGCGCAGCCGCTCGTGGTCGGCGCTCACCAGCGCGCGCGCCCCCACGCGCTCGAGCGCCTTCTCCACCGAGCGGCGGTTGCCCATGCCGTAGTCGATCACGGCAATCAGCGGCCGCAGTGCGACAGCGCTGGCGGCAGAGGCGCCGCCGCCTGCCGCCTGGCCAGGCGCGGGCACGCGGTCCAGGGGGGTTTCGGAGGCGATCACTGGGTGAGCGTGCCCTTCGTGCTGGGCACGCCGCTCTCGGTCGGATCGAGCGCGACGGCCTGGCGCAACGCGCGGGCGAACGCCTTGAACGCGGCCTCGATCATGTGGTGCGCGTTGCCCCCGGCCTGCACCTGCAGGTGGAGGGTGAGCCGCGCGGAGTTGGACAGCGCGCGGAAGAACTCCTCCGCCAGCTCGTGGTCGAATCCGCCGGTCGTGCCCGGCGGAAGCGCGGCCTCGAACAGCGTGAAGGGACGGCCGGAGAGGTCGATCGCGCAGCTCGCGCGCGCCTCGTCCATCGGCACCACCGCCGCGCCGTAGCGCTGGATGCCCACGCGCTCTCCCAGCGCACGATCCAGCGCCTGGCCCAGCACGATCGCCACATCCTCCACCGTGTGGTGCGCGCCGGTTTGCAGGTCGCCACTGGCCTCCACGTCGAGGTCCACACGCGCGTGGCGCGCCACCAGGTCCAGCATGTGGTCCAGGAAGCCCACGCCGGTCTCACGGCGGCCGGCGCCGGTGCCTTCCAGCGTCAGCGCGACCCGCACGTCGGTCTCGCCGGTGCGGCGCTCGAGCGTTGCGGTACGGCTCATCGGTCCCCGGCGCGTCTCATCGGCGCTCGGCGGGCTCGTCGCGCTTCGGTGCGTTCATTGCTGGAGATTGTCCCCGATGCGCGCCTCCATCGAGCGCGCGTGCGCCTCGAAGCCCTCCGCGCGCGCGATCGGGGCGCCGGCGGCGGCCAGCTTGCGCGCCGCCGCGCCGGTGATCCGCACCTCCGCCATGCGCCGGCGGAAGTGGGCGGGCGACAGGCCCGAGGAGAAGCGCGCCGCGCCGCCCGTGGGCAGCACGTGGTTGGAGCCCGCCACGTAGTCGCCGAACGCGGTGGCCGAGTCGGGGCCCACGAACAGCGCGCCCGCCGTGCGCACCGCCGGGGCGAGCGCCTCGACCTCCGCGCCCATCAGCTGCAGGTGCTCCGGCGCGATCTCGTTGGCGATCTCCAGCGCCTCGCGCGCGTCGCGCGCTCCCACCAGCACGCACACCGCCTCCCCGCCGGGTGCCGGGTGGGGCGCCGGCTCGGGCGCCGCCCCCAGCAACTCGAGCTGCTCGCGCACCCGGTCGAGCTGGGCGGCGCTGGTGCAGATGAGCGCCACCATGCTCCCCGCTCGGTGCTCGGCCTGTGCCAGGAGGTCCATGGCGCCGCAGCGGAGCACTTCAACCTCATTGTCTTCTCCCAAAATAATCACCAAATCACTCGGCCCGGCGAATCCGTCCGTGCCGACCGCGTGGGAGAGCTGGCGCTTTGCCTCCTGCACGTAGAGGTTGCCGGGGCCCACGATCACGTCGACCGGGTCGACCGTGTCGGTGCCGAGCGCGAGCGCCGCCACCGCGTGCGCGCCGCCCATGCGGTACACGCGTGTCACGCCGCAGAGGCGGCAGGCGCCGAGCAGCGCGGGGTGGATGTCGCCGTGGTGGCTGGGTGGCGAGCAGACCGCCACGTCCACCACGCCGGCGGCGCGCGCGGTGACCACGCCCATCGCGACCGTGGAGAGGTAGGGCGCGCGGCCGCCCGGCACGTACACCGCGGCCGCGCCGACCGGGATCTCGCGCAGCGTCACGGTGTGGCCCTGGGGCAGCGCGAGCGTGGAGTCGCCGCGCACCCACGCGTCGGCCACCTGGGCGACGTTGGCGATGGTCACCTGCAGGCCCGCGACCACGTCGAGTGAGAGGCTGCGGATCGCGTCGTCCAGCTCTTGCTCGGCCACGCGCAGCGGCCGCGGCTCCACGCCGCCGGTGTCCAGGCGGCGGATGAGGTGCGCGAGCGCTGGATCGCCGCCCGCGCGCACCTCCTCCACGATCTGCGCCACGGTGTCGCTCACCGACGCGCCGCCGGGGGTGAGCGCGCGGATGTGGGCGGCCACGGGGCGAGGGCCGCCGAGGCGCTCCACCTCCGTCGCGTCCAGGCGCTCAAACCGCACGCACGCGCTCCAGCAGCTCGTCCACCGCGGCCGCCTTCAGCTTGTGGGCGACGGGGTTGGCGATCAATCGCGCGCTGCACTGCACGATCTCCTCGCGCACCACCAGGTTGTTCTCCTGGAGGGTGGTGCCGGTGGCGGTGAGATCCACGATCGCCTCCGCCAGGCCGGTGAGGGGCGCCAGCTCGACCGAGCCCTTCACCTCCACGATCTCCGCCTGGCGGCCGGTGTCGTCGAAGTAGCGCGCCGCCAGGCGGGGGTACTTGGTCGCCACGCGCACCACACCCAGGCGGCGCAGCGCCTCCGCCGCGGGATCCTCGCCCGCCGCGGTGGCCAGCACCATCGTGCAGCGGCCGTAGCCGAGGTCCAGCAGCTCGTACACGGTGCGCGCGCCGTCGGTGCCGGAGTGCGCCTGCTCCAACAGCACGTCCTTGCCGGTGATGCCGAGGTCCGCGGCGCCGGCCTCCACGTAGGTGGGCACGTCGGAGGGGCGCATCGTGATCACGCCCAGCTCCTGGAAGAGCAGCTTGCGGTCGTTGGTGCGCAGCTCGCCGGTGTCCAGGCCGAGGCGGCCCAGCAGCTCGAGCGTCTCTGCAAAGAGCGCGCCCCGCGGCACCGCGATCGTGAGGCCGTCCGCGACGGTGCTCATCGCGCCAGCGCTCCCGTGCCGCGCTCCTCGCCGGTGAGCGCGATGTGCAACCGGTCCACGCCGATCGCAAAGCCCACCGCCGGGAGCGCGCGGCCGAAGCGGCCCAGCAGGTCGTCGTAGCGCCCGCCCCCGCCGATCGGCACGCCCAGCGCGGGGTCGTACACCTCGAACACCGCGCCGGTGTAGTAGCCGATGTTGCGGATCAACCCCAGGTCGAAGATCACGCGCGCCGCCACCCCCTCCTCCAGCAGGTCGCGCACCTGGCGCATGCCCGCCAGCGCCTCCGCGGCGCCCGCCGGCGCCCGCGCCAGCACCTCCGCGCCGCCGCGGCGCTGGGGCGCGTCCAGCAGGAGCGCGCGCGCCCGCGCGGGCAGGCCGGTGGCGGCCAGCAGTCGCTCCAGCTCCACGAAGTCGCGCCGCGCGAGCGCGCCAATCAGCCCCTCGCGCTGCGCCGGGCGCACCTCGACACTCTCCATGAGCGCGGGAAAGAACGACGCGTCGCCCACGCCCACGCGGTAGTCGCGCAGCCCCACCGCGTCCAGCGCGCGGCACAGCACGGTGAGCGCCTCCGCGGTGCCGCCCGGCGCGGGCGCGCCGATCAGCTCGATCCCCGCCTGCAACAGCTCGCGCGGCTGGCCCCGCTGCGGGCGCACGCCGCGGTAGCAGTGCGCCTGGTAGCAGAAGCGCAGCGGCAGCGGGGCGGTCTGGTAGCGCGTGGCGACCACGCGCGCGATCGGCACGGTCATGTCGGAGCGCAGCACCAGCGTGGCGCCGGCCTCGTCGAACACGCGATAGGTCGGCCGCGCGCCGGCCAGCTCCGCGCGCGCCAGCACCGCCTCGTACTCCAGCGCGGGCGTGTACACCTCGCCGTAGCCGCTGTCGAGGAACACCTCGCCCAGCGCCTCGGTGATCACGCGCAGCTCCGCCATCTCGTCGGGCAGCACGTCGCGCGTGCCACTCGGGATCGGGTGGATCATGCGCGCCTCCATGCGCCCCGGCTCACGCGGGCAGCGGCGTCTCGGTGGCGACGCGCTCTATCTTTGCGCCCAGCTCGCGCAGGCGCTCGTCGATCCGCTCGTATCCGCGGTCGATCTGACGCACGTTGCCGATCTCGCTCTGGCCCTCCGCGCAGAGCGCGGCCAGCAGAATGGCCATGCCGGCGCGGATGTCGGGCGACTCCACGCGCTCGCCCCGCAGCCGGCGGGGGCCGGTCACGATTGCCCGGTGGGGATCGCACATCACGATGTCCGCGCCCATCACGATCAGCTTGTCGGTGAAGATCATGCGGTTCTCGAACATCCACTCGTGCACCAGGATCGAGCCCTCGGTCTGCGTGGCCAGCGCGACCGCGATCGAGGTGAGGTCGGCGGGGAACGCCGGCCACGGGCCGTCCTGGACCTTGCTCTTGTACTCGCCCACGTCCGCCTGGGCCACGAGGCGCTGACCGCCGGGCACCAGCACGTCGTGCCCGCGCAGCTCGGTGCGCAGCCCCAGCCGCTCGAACACGAGGCGGATCATGCGCAGGTGGTCGGGCACGGTGTCCTTGATCACCAGCTCCCCCCCGGTCACGCCGGCCAGCGCGATGAAGGAGCCGATCTCGATGTGGTCGGGCGCGATCACGTGGTCGCAGCCGCGCAGCCGCTCCGCGCCGGTGACCGTGAGCAGGTTGGAGCCGATGCCGCGCACCTCCGCGCCCATCGCCAGCAGCATGCGCGCGAGGTCCTGCACGTGGGGCTCGCACGCGGCGTTGCCGATCACCGTGGTGCCGGGCGTGAGCGCGGCCGCCATCAGCGCGTTCTCGGTGGCCATCACCGACGGCTCATCCATGAACACGTCGCTGGCGTGCAGGCCTTTCGCGGCGCTCAGCACGATCTCGCGCTCGCACAGCGCGGTCGCGCCCATCGCGCGGAACGCGTCCAGGTGGGGATCCAGCCGGCGGCGGCCGATCACGTCGCCGCCGGGCGGCGGCATCACCGCGCGCCCGAACCGCGCCAGCAACGGCCCGGCGAGCAGGAACGAGGCGCGGATCTGCTCGGACAGCTCCGGGTCGATCCCCACGGTGTCCACGCCCGCGGCGCACAGCGCCACCTCGTTGGGCCCCTGCCACGCCACCCGCACGCCGATCGCCTCGAGAATCGCCAGCATCGCGTCGACATCGCGGATGCGCGGCACGTTGCGCACCAGCACCTCCTCGTCGGTGAGCACCGACGCGGCCAAAATGGGCAACGCGCTGTTCTTGTTGCCCGCCGGCACCAGCGTGCCCGACAGCGGCACGCCGCCTTCGATGAGGAACTTCTCCATAGGATTGACCAGTGTTGGGGCGACCCGCCGCGCGGCCGCCCTCGCTCGCCCCCGAAGCGTAACAGTCATGGCGGGACGGTCTTCGAGGGGCGCGCGGCGAGACCTGCCCGCGAGGGGCGCGGCGCTTCGCGGGGGCGCCCCTCGCGGGCAGGTCTCGCCGCGCGCGGCCCCCAACTCCTCTGCAAGAGCGATTGCAGGGACGGGGCGCGGTTTCCCGCATTGCGATGCGGTTTTGCGGGCTCCGGCGGCCCCCCCGGAGGGGGTTCGG
>WQXW01000135.1 GCA_009781575.1 Solirubrobacterales bacterium | reverse complement strand
GTTCCGCGCGGAACGAATCCTCAAAACAAATCCCCCAACGGCCCCTCAGACAGGTGTGTTCGAGGCCGCACTGACGTCGAATCGGGGTCTCCCCGCTGTTCCGGTCGGCGCATGCGCCGACCGGCGGGGCCGCGCATGCGCGGCCCCGGGACACGCCACATGTGGCGTGTCCTCAATAGGGAATGATCGAATGGTCGAATGATCAGATCTCGAGCACGATCTTGCCCAGCTTGCCGCCCGCGGCGAAGCGCTCGTAGGCCTCCGCGGCGCGCTCCAGCGGGAAGGTCGCGGCGAGGGGCACGCGCAGCGTGGAGTCCTCCAGCAGGGGCAGCACCTCGCGTTCGAGCGCGCGCGCGGCCAGCGCCTTCTCCTCGAGCGGGCGCGTGCGCAGCGTGGACCCGTGCACACGCGCGCGCTTGCCCATCAGCGCCAGCAGGTTGAGCTCGGCCTTCGCGCCGGCGCCCACGCCGATCACGGTGATCCGCCCGCCCACCGCCAGCGCGTCCAGGTTGTGGGCGAGGTTGGGCGCGCCCACCAGCTCGAGGATCACGTCGAAGGGGCCCCGCGCGGCGAACCCCTCCGGCGCGATCGCGCGCGCGCCCAGCGCGCCGACCTCCCCGCGCAGGCGCTCGTCGCGCACGGTGGCGCTCACACGCGCGCCGGCCGCGCGGGCGAGCTGGATCGCGGCGGTGCCCACGCCGCCGGCGCCGCCGTGCACGAGCAATCGCTCGCCGGGGCGCAGCGCGGCCTGGGTGAAGAGCGCGTCGTGCGCGGTGGTGAACACCTCCGGCGCGCCCCCGGCGGCGGGCCAGTCGAGCGCGGCCGGCGCCGGCATCAGCTGGCGCTCGTGCACCACCGCCAGCTCCGCCTGGCCGCCGCCGCCGACGATCGCCATCACGCGGTCGCCCACCGCGAAGCGCCGCGCGTGGGGGCCGAGCGCCACGACCTCGCCGGCGAGCTCCAGGCCGGGGATCCGCTGGGGCGAGCCCTCCGGCGCCGGGTACAGGCCGCGCCGCTGCATCATGTCCGCGCCGTTGAGCCCCGCCGCGCGCACGCGCACCAGCGCCTCGCCGCTGCCCGGCTCGGGGTCGGGGTGCTGCTCGACCAGGATCTCGCCCTCTCTGACGGTGACCGCGCGCATCGGCCGGCGCAGCCTACAGGGGCCCCACCCCAGCCCGCTCGAACAGCGCCACGCACTCGATGTGGTGGGTGTGGGGGAACATGTCCACCGGGCGCACGCGCGTGAGGCGCCACCCCTCCTCCGCGAGCTGCGCCGCGTTGGGCGCCAGCGTGGTGGGGTTGCAGGAGATATACACCACCCGCCGCGGCCGCGCGCGGGCGATCCCGCGCACCACCTTGCCCGACAGCCCCGCGCGCGGGGGATCCACCACGATCACGTCGGGCCGCCCCGAGCGCGCCACCAGCTCCGGCAGCGCCAGCCGCACGTCGCCGGCGAAGAAGTGCGCCGCCACGCCGTTGCGCCGGGCGGAGGCGATCGCGTCGGCGATCGCCTCCGGCACGAGGTCGATCCCCCACAGCTCGCCCGCGTGTGGTGCCAGCGTGAGTGCGATCGTACCGATCCCGCAGTAGAGGTCAAACACGCGCTCCCACCCCTGCAGCGCGGCGTACTCGCGGGCCACCCCGTACAGCAGCCCCGCCATCTCGGTGTTGGTCTGAAAGAACGCCTCCGGCGAGATCTCGAGGTCGAGCTCCCCCAGCCGCTCCGGCAGCCGCTCCTCGCCCCACACCAGCTCGGTGTCGCCGCCCCCGGTGGTCTCCGCCAGGCGCTCCGAGCGCGTCCACAGCACGCCACTCAGCGTGCGCTCGCCGAGCGCGTCCTTCAGCGCCTGCGCCAGCGCGCCCGCGTCGAGCTCGCCGGGCGTGCTCACCAGCCGCACCTGCAGCTTGCCGGTGTGGCGCCCCTCCCGCACCACCAGATTGCGCACCCGCGCGCGCCCGTCCGGCGCGGGGCCGGTGCGGGCCGCCACGTCGCGCACCCCCCCGCGCGCGCCACCCGCGCCACCCGCGCCGCGCTCCGCCACGCCGCGCTCCGCCACGCCGCGCCCCGCCACGCTGCGCCCCGCCACGCCGCGCCCCGCCACGCCGCGCTCCGCCACGCTGCCCCCCGCCGCGCTGCGCCCCGCCGCGCTGCCCCCCGCCGCGCTGCGCCCCGCCGCGCTGCGCCGCCCGACGCCGCGCTCCGCCACGCTGCGCTCCCACGGCCGCAGCCCCTGCGCGCGACACCAGCGAAGCGCCGCCTCGCGCGCGCGGTTGGCGCGCTCGGAGACCAGCAGGCAGTCGTCGATCGCCACCACGCGGTTCCAGCCGGCGGGCGCGTGAAAGCCGCACACCAGCTCGCCCCCCTCGCCGGTGCCGAAGGAGTACTCGACCTTGTTGCGGTAGCGCCACTGTTCGGTGGCCGGCACGATCGCCTCCAGCTCGAAGCCGTCGAGGCCCCCGAGACGGGTCAGCGCCTCGTGCACCTGCGCGCGCTTGATCTCGAGCTGGCGCTCGTAGGGCAGCACCTGCCACGGCACGCCGGGGTGCTGGGCGCGCGGCGGCACGCGCTCGGGGCTGGGCTGGAGCACCTCCACCGCGCGCGCGTGCGCGTAGGTGCGCTTGCGCTTGTGCACCACCGCGCGCACGCGATCGCCCGGCACGGCGCCGGTCACGAACACCACGTACCCCTCCTCGCCCAGCCGCGCCACGCCCTCGCCGCCGTAGGCCAGTCCGTCGATCGTCAGCTCCAGCTCGTCGCCGCGTTGCGGGCGCGCGCCGGCGCGAGGCGCGTTCGCCGTCGCCCCGCGGCGATCGCCGCCCGCGGGCGGGCCACTCGCCGGGGCCGGGCGCGAGGGCGAGGGCGAGGGCGGGGGTGGGGCGCCGGGGTCCGCGCTCGTCATTCGCGCGGGGGGAGGAGCAGCTCGAGCAGCGCCTTCTGGGCGTGGCGGCGATTCTCGGCCTGGTCCCAGATGCGCTGGCGCGCGCCGTACAGCACCTCCTCCGAGATCTCCTCGCCGGGGTGCGCGGGCAGGCAGTGGAGCGCAAACGCGCCCGGCGCGGCCGCGTCGAGCAGCGGCTCGTCGATGCGATACGGCGCCAGCGCCGCGCGCCGCTCCCGCGCGGCGTGCTCATCGCCCATGCTCACCCACACGTCGGTGTAGAGCACATCGGCGCCGCGCACCGCCTCGCGCGGGTCGGTGTGAAGCGTCAGGCTGCCCTCCCCCGAGGGCTCGAGATCCTCCGCCAGCGCGTACCCCGGCGGCGAGGCGATCGCGATCTCCATCCCCGCCAGCACGCCGAGCAGCGCCAGCGAGCGCGCCACGTTGGTGCCGTCGCCCACGTAGGCCAACCGCACGCCGTCCAGGCGCCCCAGCGCCTCGCGCACGGTCAGCAGGTCGGCCAGCGCCTGGCAGGGATGGTGCAGCGCGGTCAACATGTTGAACACCGGGATCGAGCTGTGCGCGGCCAGCTCGGCCAACATCTCGTCGGGCCCCGTGCGCACGCCCACCGCGGCGACCTGGCGCGACAGCACCAGCGCGGTGTCGCGCAGCGACTCGCCCCGCGCCAGCTGCAACTCGCCGGCGCGCAGCACGATCGGGTGGCCGCCCAGCTCGTGGATGCCCGCCTCGAAGGAGAGACGCGTGCGCGTGGAGGGCTTCTCGAAGATCAACGCCACGCTGGCGCCCGCCAGCGCGTCGCTGCACAGCGGCGCCGCCTTCAGCTCCAGCGCGCGCGCCAGCAGCGCGTCGAGCTCCTCACGGCTCAGCTCGGTCCCGATGAGAAAGTGGCGCGTGCCCGTGGCGGCTGCTCCCGGCATGGAAGCAGCAGTGTAGGCTCAAACCCGACCGCCGATGAACCGACCCCTACCGCTCACACTGGCCCTGGTGGCCGCCGTCGCGATCGCCGGCTGCGGCTCGGGCAACTCGAGCTCCCCCCAGTCCTCCGGGGAAGCGCACCCCACCACCACCGGCGGGGGCGCGGGCGGCGCCGGCGGCGCGGGCGCCGGCGGCGCGGGCGCGGGCGGCGCGGGCGGCGGCGGCGGCGCGGGCGGGGGCGGCGGGGGCACCGGCAAGCCGCCGTCCGCCTCGCTGAGCCCCTCCACCAACCCGCGGTACGCCGCGCCCCCCGCGGGCGCGCCCCTGAGCGGCACCGTCCAGATCGCGTATCGCGAGATCGCGATCGACCCCGACTCGGTGAAGGTGAAGGTCGGCAGCACCGTGCGCTGGACCAACTACGACCCGGTCGAACACAACGTCACCGGCCAGAGCGGGCCGATCCACTTCGCGTCGGGCAACTTCAGCGAAGGCCACACCTTCGAGGTGAAGTTCACCAAGCCGGGGGTCTACCACTACAAGTGCACGATCCACCCGACCACGATGAACGGCACGATCGACGTGGTGGGCTGACCCGGCTCGCCGCGCAGGAGGCTCGAGCTCCGGCCGTTGCGTGTTTTGTTTTTTGGATTGGTTCCGCGCGGAACGAATCCTCTTTTTGAATCCCCCAACGGCGCCTCAGACAGGTGTGTTCGAGGCCCGAGGCCCGGCGTCATCTGAGGCGCTCGGCGCCGGCGCGGCTCAGCGGAACTCCGCCAGGCCGTCGTCGCTGGTGGAGGCGCGCGCGTAGAGGCGGCGGGGGATGCGCCCCGCCCGGCGCGCGCCCCGCCCGGCGCGCACAGCCGCGCGCATCGCGTGGGCCATCGCCACCGGGTCCTGCGCGCGCGAGATCGCGCTGGCGACCATCACCCCGTCGCAGCCCAGCTCCATCGCCAGCGCCGCGTCGGACGCCGTGCCGACCCCCGCGTCGAGCACCAGCGGCACCCCCACCGCCTCGCGGGTGAGCGCGATGTTGTAGGGGTTGCGCACACCCATGCCGCTGCCGATCGGGGACCCCAGTGGCATCACCGCCGCGCAGCCCACGTCCTGCAGGCGCCGCGCCAGCACCGGGTCGTCGCTGGTGTAGGGCAGCACCACGAAGCCCGCCTCCACCAGCTCCTCCGCGGCGCGCAGCAGCTCCGGCCCATCCGGCATCAGTGTGTGCTCGTCGCCGATCACCTCCAGCTTGATCCAGTCGGTCTCGAACGCCTCGCGCGCCAGCCTGGCGGTCAGCACCGCGTCGCGCGCGGTGTGGCAGCCGGCGGTGTTGGGCAGCACCCGCACCCCCGCCTGCGCCAGCACGTCGATCAGCGAGCCGCGCACCTCCTGCCCGCCCACGCCCACGCCCACGCCCACGCGCCGCAGCGCCACCGTGGCGAGCTCGGCGCCGCTGGCGCGCAGCGCGTCCCCCAGCAGCTCGAGCGAGGCAAAGCCGCCGGTGCCCACCAACAGTCGCGAGCGCAGCTCCACGCCGGCGATCACGAGCGGGTCGTCGGCAGGCGTGCGCGTGGTGCGATCCTCGCCGGGGCGGCGCACGGTGGCGCTCATCATCCCCCCTGCATCGCGGTCAGTACCTCCACGCGCGCGCCGTCGCGCAGGGTGAAGTGGCGCCACTGCGAGCGCGGCACCACCTCGCCGTCCACCGCCACCGCCACGCCCCGCGCCTCGCGCGCCACGCCCACCCGCGCCAGCGCCGCCTCCAGCGGCTCGCCGCCGTCCAGCTCGGTGCGCTGGCCGTTGAGCACGATCACGCGCGCGCCTCCTCCGCGCGGGCGCGGGCGCGGG
>WQXW01000134.1 GCA_009781575.1 Solirubrobacterales bacterium | reverse complement strand
GGCCGCTGCTCGACGAGCGGCGCCGCCGGCGTGGGCGCCCGCGCCGGCGGGTCACGTCCTGGCGGCGGCGATCTCCTCGACGATGCGCGCGGCCTCGCGCACGCCGGTGAAGGGGGCGATCGATATGTAGGTGAGCAGGGGCAGCATGCGCGGCAGCTCGGCCGCGCGGCCGGTGGTCACCTCGCGGCGCACCACGTCGAACACCGCGCCGATCGTGGCCTGGGAGAAGAGGCGCGGCAGCGCTTCGGCCTCCGGCCGGTAGCGGTAGCCCTCCTGGAGGAACACCATGTAGCTGGTGGTCATCTCCTGCACGTACTGGATCGCGGCGATGCCGGCGGTGAACGACTCCACCATCTGCAGGTGCGCGAAGCCGGGCGAGACCGTGATCGCCTCGGTCAGCACGTGCAGCACGTTCCACATCCGCTCCGGCCACGTGCGGCCCGCGAAGAACGCTTCCGCGGAGAACAGCAGCGTCTCCTGCACGCCGCGGCGCTGCGCCTCCAGGAAGGCGTGGCGCTTGTCGGAGAAGTGGTGGTAGAAGACGTCCCGCGAGATGCCCGCCCCGGCCACCACGTCGGCCACCGTGGTGTCGGCGTAGCCCTTGTCGGTCATCACCGTGGCGGTGGCCTGCAGGATCCGCTCCCGGTGGCTGCGCGCCACGACGCTCGGCGGCAGCCGGTGGCGCCCGCGCGGCACGCGCTCGGGCTCGGGGGGCATCGGTATTGGCGCCGCGATCGCGGGGTCCAGCCGCGGCGCGCGCTCGAGTTGCACGTGAGGGCTCAGGGTCCAGCGGCTCTCGCCCACCGGCACCGCGTAGGAGAGCACCCAGGCGAGCACGTCGTCGAGCATGCACGGCAGCTGATCGGGCGCGTGGTTGGCCAGCGCGAGGAACACGATCCGGCGCATCGCGCCCAGCAGCGCGGTCGGCGATATGTCCAGCAGGTAGCCGTCGCTGGGGGTGGCCTCGAAGAAGGCCTCGGTGAGCGCGCGGAACTCGTCGCGCAGCGCCGCGCGCGTCTCTTCGGAGCCCGCGCCGCTGGCGGGGCCCTCGATGAACACCAGCCACGCCGCCGCGGGGTGCTCCGCGATCGTGCCCAGCAGCGCGTCGAGCGCGGCGCGCGCGCCGGTGCGCCAATCGCTGGTCGCGGCGGCCCGGCGCATGCCGTCGAGCAGCAGCCCCGCGGCGTGCACAAAGGTGGCGCGGAAGCAGTCCTCCTTGCTCTTGAACAGCTCGTAGAAGGTCGCGCGCGAGACGCCCGCGCGCGAGGTCACCTGCGCGATCGAGGCCTCGAGGTAGCCGACCTGGGAGGCGACCTCGGTCATCGCTTCGAGGAGCCGCTCCCGCTGGGTCCCCGAAGGCGTCTGCGCGCCGCGCGGTGGTGTGATCCGTGGCTGGGACATCGGCGCGAACGTCGCAGGATACGTGAGTGCGCGCGCGAGGGCCCGCCCCGGTACACCGGCGCCGCGCGAACCCGCGCAACTCCCGAGGGGCGGGCCGTGGCGCGGGTGAGATATTGCATACCGTGTGGCGGGTGGATAGCGATACCGCTCGCCGCGCCCCGCTGCGCGCGCTCGTGCAACGGGCGCTGGAGGAGGACCTCCGCGGGGGGGACGTCACGACCGAGGCGACCGTGCCCGCGGGCGCGCGGGGTCGTGCGCTGATCAGCCAGAAGGCGCCCGGCGTGATCTACGGGCTGTGCGCCGCCGAAGCCGTGTTCGCGGCGCTCGATCCCCACGTGCACGCGGAGCGGCTGGCGCCGGAGCGCGCCTGGCGCGAGGGCGGCAGGGTGCTCTCGCTCGAGGGCTCCGCGCGCGCGCTGCTGAGCGGCGAGCGCACTGCGCTCAACTTCCTGGGCCACCTCTCCGGCGTGGCCACGCTCGCGGCGCGCGCGGTGCGCGCGGTGCGGGGCACCGGCGCGGTGGTGCTGGACACGCGCAAGACCACCCCCGGGCTGCGCGAGCTGGAGAAGGAGGCGGTGGCGGCGGGAGGCGCGCGCAACCACCGCCGCGGCCTCTACGACGCGATCCTGATCAAGGAGAACCACATCGCGGCCGCCGGCGGCATCGCGCCCGCGATCGCGCGCGCGCGCGAGGCGGCGCCGGCGCTGGCGGCCACGCTTGAGGTCGAGGTGCGCGACGCGCATGAGATCGAGCAGGCGCTCGCCGCGGGCGCGCCGCGCCTGCTGCTGGACAACATGGACCTCCCGGCGCTGCGCGAGGCGGTGGCGCAGGTGGGGGGGCGCGCGACGCTGGAGACCAGCGGCGGCGTCACGCTGGAGCGCCTCCCGGAGCTCGCGGGCACGGGGATAAACTTTGTGTCGATCGGCGCGCTGACCCACTCGGCGCCGGCGCTCGATCTCTCGATGATCCTGGAGACGCTCCCTTGATGAGATTGCCGATGGCACCCGATCAGCCGCCCCTCGCCCAGGCCCTCCTCGCCCAGCTGGGCGAGGCGGAGGTGGCGGAGCTGAAGGAGGAGGTGCGCGCGCTCGCGCGCGAGCGCCGCGCGGTGATCCTCGCCCACAACTACCAGGTGCCGGAGGTGCAGGACGTGGCCGATTACGTGGGCGACTCGCTGGGGCTCTCGCGCCGGGCCGCCGCGGCCGCCGATGCGGAGGTGATCGTCTTCTGCGGTGTGCACTTCATGGCCGAGACCGCCTCGATCCTCTGCCCGTCAAAGCGCGTGCTGATCCCCGACCTGGAGGCCGGCTGCTCGCTGGCCGACTCGATCGACGCCCCCCAGCTGCGGAGCTGGAAGGAGGAGTACCCCGGGGCGGTGGTGGTGATGTACGTCAACACCTCCGCCGAGGTCAAGGCGGAGACCGACTACTGCTGCACCTCATCCAACGCGGTCGAGGTGGTGCGCCACATCTACGCCACCCATGGCGAGCACACCCAGATCCTGTTCGGGCCGGACATGTGGCTCGGCGCCTACGTGGAGCGCGAGCTGGGGCGCGCGATGCACGTGTGGGACGGCGAGTGCCACGTGCACGCGGGCATCCGCCCCACCGACATCGAGGCCACGCGCGCGGCCCACCCGGGCGCGGACTTCCTCATCCACCCCGAGTGCGGCTGCACCACCAGCGTGATGGAGTACGTCGCCGCCGGCGACGTGGACACAGATGGCGTGCACATGCTCTCCACCGGCGGGATGCTCGCCTATGCGAGCGAGGCGGAGGCGTCACAGGGCGCGGGCGGGGGCGCGGGCGCGGGCGGGGGCGCGGGCGCGGGCGCGCGCGAGGCGGTGGTGGCCACCGAGACCGGGATGCTCTACCCCCTGCAGATGGCCGCGCCGGACGTGCGGTTCATCGCCGCCAACCCCGAGGCGATCTGCCCCTTCATGAAGATGATCACGCTGCCCAAGCTGCGCGACTCGCTGCGCGAGGACAGGTTCGAGGTGCGCGTGCCCGAGGAGATCGCCCGACGGGCGCGCGTGCCGATCGACCGCATGGTCGCGATCGGCTGAGAGGGCTGAGAGGCCGGTCGAGCAGCGTCCGTTGCGTTTTTTGTTTTTTGGATTGGTTCCGCGCGGAACGAATCCTCTTTTTGAATCCCCCAGCGGCGCCTCGGACAGGTGTGTTCGAGGTCGGCTGCGCCGCGAGTCGCTAGGCGAATTCGGCGGCCTCGTGGGGGCCCACGCAGGCCACGGCGAGGCTCTCGGAGACGCCGGAGGACACCTCGCGCACCTCATCGAAGGTGACCGCGTCGAGCGCGGCGATCGCCGCGTCGGGGTCGATGTCGGCGCCGAACACGATCGCCTCGGAGGCCGCGTGGCGCGCGACCGCGCCGGTGTTCTCGAAGGCCAGCACCAGCCGGCCGGCGGCGTACGCGCGCGCGCGGGCGACCTCCTCCTCGGTGGGCCCCTCCGCGCGCAGCTCATCGACGATCTCGCGCATGCGCCCGTACGCCTCGACGCACTTGCCCGACTCCAGGCCGGAGCCGAGCTGCAGGATGGGCATGTCGGCGAACGCGTGGTCGACCGCGTACACCGAGTAGCACAGGCCGCGCTTCTCGCGGATCTCGTCGAACAGCCGCGACCCCATCGAGCCGCCCAGGAGCGTCGAGTAGATCGCCATCGCCGCGCGCTGGCGCAGGTCGGCTACGCTCACGTCGGGGCGGTAGATCATGCGCAGGTGCGACTGGTTGGTGTCGCGCTGCTCGACCAGCACCTCCGGCTCGAAGGCGGGCGCGCGCACGTAGGGGTCCGGCGCGGGCAGCGCGGGGAAGCGCGCGAACAGCTCCGTGAGCTCCTCCTCGGGCGGCACATCCTCGAGGTTGCCCACCAGCAGCGCGGCGCCGCGCTCGCCCGCCCAGCGGCGCTCGCGGAAGCTCACGATCCCCTCGCGCGTGAAGGAGCGCAGGTTCTCCTCGGGGCCCAGCACGGTCCGCCCCAGCGGGTGCTCGCCGAACGCGGCGCGGTCGATCAGGTACTCCGCGACCGTGGAGGGCTGGTCGTAGGCGCGGTTGATCTCCTGGATCACCACGCCCCGCTCGCGGTCGAGCTCCTCGCCGTCCAGCCGCGGCCGCGCCACGAAGTCGCTCAACAGGTCGATCGCCTCGGACGCCGCCGACGCGCGCACCGTGATGTGGAAGGCCACCAGATCGTGGCTGGTGTAGGCGTTCAGCACCCCTCCCATGCGCTCGGCGGTCTCGTTGACATCCCGGTAGGTGGGGTAGCGCTCGCCGCCCTTGAACACGAGGTGCTCGAGGAAGTGCGCCATGCCATTCTCCGCCGGCCGCTCGGTGCGCGCGCCCGCGTCGAACGCCACCAGCACCGTCACCGCGCGGGTGCCCGGCAGCGCCACGCGGTGGATCGGCAGCCCGTTGGGGGCAACGGTTGTGGAGCTGATCGTCGCCATCGCACTGCACAATAGTGCCCAGCGATGCCCGCCCGCGCCCGAGAATCGTAGCCATGCGCCCCCGCGCCCGATGACCGCGATGCTCACCCGTCCCCGATAGCCGCGATGCCCGCCCGCGCCCGACAACCGCTGCTGACTGCCCTCGCGGTGGCGATCGCGCTGGCGCTGCTGGCGCTGGGCATGTGGCTGGGAGGCCACCCCGAAGATCTGCCGGGGTTCATGCAGCACGCGTTCCTCGCCGACCGCGAAACCCCGCGCATCAACCAGGCGATCGACACGGTGGCCCACGACTACTACCGCCCCGTGGCCAAGCGCACGCTGGCGCGCGCGTCGATCGAAGGCATGCTGGCCAGCCTCGACGACCCCTACTCGGCGTTCCTCACCGAAAGTGAACTGCACCAGTTCGACGAACCGTCGACCTTCACCGGCATCGGCGTGAGCGTCGGCTCCACCCCCGCGGGCCTGCGGGTGGAACGGGTGTTCGACTCATCGCCCGCCGCCCACGCGGGGCTGCGCGCGGGCGAAGTGATCGTCGCGGTCGATCACCGGCGGCTGGCCGGCCTGCCGGTGTCGACCGCCACCGGCCTGGTGCGAGGGCCGCCGGGCACCACCGTGCGCATCACGCTGCGGCGCGGCTCCGCCGAGCGCACGATCTCGATCATGCGCGCCACCATCCAGACGCCGGTGGTGGCCTCCTCGATGCACACCGTCGACGGCGTGAAGCTGGGCGCGGTGTATCTGGCCACCTTCAGCGAAGAAGCCCACGCGCAGCTGGCCACCGCGATTCGCGGGCTGCTCCACCGCGG
>WQXW01000133.1 GCA_009781575.1 Solirubrobacterales bacterium | reverse complement strand
TTTCTTGTTGACCGCGCGCGAGTCGACGCGCTCGCAGAAGTCCCACAGCGAGGTGAACTCGCGGGCGGCCGGGGTTCCCTCGCGCGCGCGGATGATTGCCTCGACGGCCTGATAGCCGACGCCCTTGACCGCGTCGAGGCCGAAGCGGATGTTGCCCTCGACCACGGTGAACTCGTGGTCTGAGGCGTTCACGTCGGGCGGCAGGATCGCGATTCCCATCTCCTCGCAGCGGGCGACGAAGAACGGCACCTTGTCCTTGGTGGACATCACCGAGGAGATCAGCGCCGCCATGTACTCGGCCTGATGGTTGGCCTTCAGCCACGCGGTTCTATAGGAGATCAGCGCGTAACAGGCCGCGTGGGAGAGGTTGAAGGAGTAGTCGGCGCTTTTTTCGTTGGTCTGCCAGAGGAACTCGATCACCTCCGGGCTCGTGCCGGAGGCGCGGCAGCCCTCGACGAACTCGGGCTTCAGCGCCGCCATGCCCGCGCGGTTCTTCTTGCCGATCGCCTTGCGCAGATCGTCGGCCTTCGCTCCCGAGAAGCCCGCGAGCTCGGTGGAGATCTGCATCGCCTGCTCCTGGTAGAGGATCACGCCCTTGGTCGATTCGAGGATCGGGCGCAGGCGCGCGTCGGGGTAGGTGATCGAGTCGGGGTTGTGCTTGCCCCGTGCATACACAGGTATCTGGTCGATCGCGCCGGGCCGGTAGAGCGCGCCCAGCGCGACGAGGTCGTTGAACTCGTCGGGGCGCACCTTCTTGAGCGCGTCGCGCATGCCCTCCGACTCGAACTGGAACACTCCGATCGAGTCGCCGCGCGCCAGCATCTCGTAGGTCTTGGAGTCGTCGAGTGGCAGCGAGGTCATGTCGGGTCGCTCACCGGTGGAGCGCTCGATGATGTCCAGCGCGTCCTCGATCACGTCGAGGTTGCGCAGCCCGAGGAAGTCCATCTTGAGCAGCCCGATCTCCTCCACCGGCTTCATCGAGAACTGGGTGACCGTGCGGAACTGGCGCTCGCCCTGCTCATCGGTGCCCGCGTCGGCCAGCTGCAGCGGCACGATGTCGGTCAGCGGGCGATCCGCGATCACCACCGCGGCGGCGTGGATCGAAGAGTTGCGCGTGATGCCCTCCAGCCCCCGCGCGACGTCGATGATCTGGCGCGCGTCGGCCTGCTCGTCGTAGGCCTTGCGCAGCGGTTCGCCCCCTTTCATACAATCCTCGAAGGAGGGCGCGCGCCCCATGATCGGGTCGGGGATCAGCTTGGCCAGGCGATCGCCGGTGCCGTAGTCGAAGCCCAGCACGCGCGCCGCGTCGCGCGTGGCCGCGCGGGGGAACATCTTGCCGAAGGTCACGATCTGGGCCACCGACTCGCGCCCGTACTTATCGGTGACATAGCGCATCACGCGCTCGCGCCCGCGCACCGAGAAGTCGATGTCGATGTCCGGCATCGACACGCGCTCGGGGTTGAGGAAGCGCTCGAACAGCAGCTTGTAGCGCAGCGGATCCACGTCGGTGATCTGCAGGCAGTAGGACACCAGCGAGCCCGCCGCCGAGCCGCGGCCCGGCCCCACCGCGATGCCGTTGCGCTTGGCGTAGCTCACGAAGTCCCACACGATCAAAAAGTAGGCGTTGAAGCCCATGCGATCGATCACCGCCAGCTCCATATCCATGCGCTCGAGCGCCTGCGCGGGCGGCGGATCGCCGTAGCGCGCGCGCACGCCCTCTTCCACGCGCGCGCGCAGGTACTCGCGCTCGGGCGTGCCGTCCGGCGTGGGGTAGCTCGGGATCAGCTGGCGGCCCAGCTCGAATTGCACATCGCACCGCTCGGCGATCTCCACCGTGCTGGCGATCGCCTCCGGCCACTGCGCGAACGCCTCCACCATCTCCGCGCTGTCGCGCAGGAAGAACTCGTTGGTCTCGAAGGTCAGCTTGGGCGCGGCCAGCGTGCTCTTGGTCTGCACGCACAAGAGCGCGGTGTGGTGGTCGTAGTCCTCGCGGCGCAGGTAGTGCACATCGCCGGTGCCCACCAGCGGGCGTCCCAGCTCGCGCGCGATGCGCACGATCCCCTCGTTGCACTTCTCCTGGAGCGCCAGCCCGTTCTTCTGCACCTCGAAGTACACATCCTCGGCGCCGAAGATTCCGAGCAGATCATCGGCGTGCGCGCGCGCGTCGGCCACCCGCTCTTCGCCGAGGCGCTGGCAGAAGCGCGACGCCAAACAGCCGGTGGGCGCGATCACCCCGTCGGCGTGGCGCTCGAGCCGGGCCGGCGTGACGGTGGGCTTGCCCCGCTGCAGGCCCTCCAAAAAGCCCGCCGAGGAGAGCGCCACGAGGTTGCGGTAGCCCGCGTCGCTCTGCGCCAGCAGCGTCAGATGGTTGCGCTCAGCCCGCGCGCCCGGCGCGGTGGCGCCGGCTCCCGGCTCGTCCACGAGGTAGATCTCGCAGCCGAAGATCGGCTTGATGTTGTGCTTGGCGCACGCTTTGTACAGCTCGATCATGCCGTTCATCACGCCGTGATCGGTCAGGCCCAGCGCCGGCTGCTCGAACTGCGCCGCCCGCGCGGCGAGCGCCTCGATCTTGCACGCGCCGTCCAGCAGCGAGTACTCGGAGTGGACATGCAGATGGGCGCAGGCGGGCTTGCTCATCAGGGCTGCATCGTATGTGGCGGGGCGGCGGAGGCCAGCCCGGCCGCGCGGTGCGCCCGGCCGTGGCGCGCCGACTCGCCGACTCGCCGAGGAGCGAGTGCGGTGTCTCCATTTCGCGCGTTGTGCAGGACTCTGGCGCGGCCTCGAACACACCTGTCGCAGGCGCCGTGGGGGGATTTGTTTTGAGGATTCGTTCCGCGCGGAACCAATCCTCAAAACAAAAAACGCAACGGCCGGCCCAACGACTGCGTCGCGCCTGGTCCGCCGGGTGTGGCGCGATCAGGCCCCGCCGAGGCCCTGCGCGCGATCGGTGAGATCGAGCAGCGCCTGGAGCGCGGCGAGGTCGCCCTCGAACGCCATGCGCTCGCCCGCCGGGAGGCGCACGCCGGCGAACAGGCAGATGAAGGCGTGCTCGCTCAGGTGCATGGTCAGCGCCGGCGGCTCCTCGCCGCCCCGTTCGCGCGTGATCAGCACCGGCTCGCCGTCGCGCACGTGCGCCCGCACGGTCGCCGCCGAGGGGCCCTCGATCGCGAAGGCCACCGCCAGGCGCCTCCCCACAGTCCACTCCGGCTCGATCGCCTCCGCCAGCGCCAGCAGCAGCAGCCCGGGCCACACCTCCACGCCGCCCCGCGCCAGCTCGGCGAGCGACAACGGCTCGCACGCCGCCGCCGCCAACCTCCTGGCCGAACGTCGCGAGCCGTGCACGCGCAGGTCCCGCAGGGCCCGCGCCCGTCCGGGCCCCCGGCGCCAGCCCCAGTCCCGGTCCCGGTCCCGGCCGCCCGCTGCCAGGCGCACGAAGGCGTCGAGCGGCCCCTGCAACACGAAGTCCGGTTCTGCGGTGTCCAGTCCGCCGGGCGCGCGCTCGGGCCTGTTGGTCGTGCCGGCGCCCTCCCGCGCGGGCCTCACGATGAAGGCGCCCAGCTCCGCGATCTGAACTCCGTAGCTCACCGCGCGATCGCCGTGCCCACGCCTGGCCGGCAACAGCTCCACGATGAGCTCCGCCGCCAGCCGCCGATCCCGGCGCTCGGCCACCCGCCGGATCGCGCCCGCCAGCCAGTCCCCGCCCTCATCTGGCGATCCGATCGTCCGCGTCAGCAGCGCGACCGGGCTGGATCCCTCCCGAGCGCCTCCCTCCGGCGCCTGCCGCGCCGAGCTCTCCTCCACGCGCCCGCGCAGGCGGGTGATCGCCGCGGCCAGCGCGTCGGTCATCTCGCCACGCGCGCCCTCCTCGTTGAGAGCCGCCTCCTCAGCGGGCGCATCGCCCACCGCGGGAGCCGGCGCCGCGCTGGGCGCCGGGCCCATTTCCGCCGCGACGCGCCGGGCCACCACGGCAGGTCCGGCCGGGGGCGCGACGCGCAGCTCGCCGGGGGGCGCGGCGGCGGGTGCCATCGCCGGCTCAGGTCGGGGTGCTCGCGGTGCTCGCGGCGGCGATCCAGGCTCGCCCGACGGAGCGCCGCGAACGCGCCCGTCGCCCTCGGCGCTCACGCGCAGACGCGCCGCCAGCACGCGCAGGTCCGCCACCACCAGCGCCACCCGGCGCTGCGCCGACCGCATGCCTGCCGGCAGGCTCTCGGCGCGTTCTCGGCGCGAGCGCTCGAGCTGCGCCTGGCGTTCGCTCTCGGCGAGCCGATCGACCGCGCGCCGGCGCCCCTCCTCGGCGTCCTCGATGCGCCGGAGGATGCTCCCGAGCCGCTCCTCCAGCGCGCGCACCGCCGTCTCGGCCGACTCCACACGGCCCGCCGCCCATGGGCTCGCCGGCCCGGGGGTGGGCGGCCTCTGGGTGGGCGGCCCTTGGGCCGGCGGCGGGTCCCCCCGGCGCGCGCGCAGGTCGGAGACGACGACCTCGGGCTCGCCGGCACCGGCGGGCGGCACCCCCGCCTGCTCCTGTCCATCCGCTACCGAGATGCGTTCAAGCGTATGGCTCGGACCGGACGCGTCGCGCGCGCACCGCCCTGCGTGCCAGCACCACCGTGGTGCCGGTCGCCGCCACCCCGCCGGCCCCCACGAGCGCGATCTTGCGGGGTGGGGGGAGCTTGCTCAGGTAGTAGCGCTGCACGTACCACTTGCCGCCCCGCCACACCACGTAGCCGAGCAGCCGGTAGGCGTTGCGGCTCATGGCGTCCCGGTTGATCGCTTCGCGGTTGATGCCGTTGCGGTTGACTCCGTTCGTGTTCATGCCGAGTGCGTTACCCATACTCGGGAGTTGCCTACCGGTGCTCAGGAGTTGCGCAGCCGCCACGCCATGCGCGACTGCAGCGACCACAGCTCGATGAAGCCCGGCGAGGCGCTCTGCGAGAAGGCCCCGCCCGACTCCGCGAAGGAGGCCAGCGCGGCGTCGTACACCGCGCCCGGCGAGCTGCGCGCGACCACGCGCGCGGAGCCCTTGTAGAGCTTCAGCGAGATCGAGCCGCTCACCTGCGCGTTGACCGAGTCCATGTAGGCGTCCAGGTCGGTGCGCAACGGCTCCCACCAGAGCCCCGCGTACACCAGGTAAGCCCACTTCTGCTCCAGCGCCGGCTTGAACTGGTTCTGGTGGATCGTGCACACCAGCCGCTCGAGCTCGCGGTGTGCTGTGAGCACGATCGCCGCCGCGGGGGCCTCGTAGATGTCGCGCACCTTCAGCCCCACGATGCGGTCCTCGATGTGGTCCACGATGCCCACGCCGTGGCGCGCGCCGAGCTCGCCCGCGCGTTCCAGCAGCGCCACGAGCCCCATGCGCTCGCCGTCCAGCGCCACCGGCAACCCCCGCTCGAACTCCACCTCCACCACCTGGGGCTCATCCGGCGCCTCCTCCGGGCGGGTCACCAGCTGGAACACATCCTCCTCCGGCGGGTGGTCGAGCTGCTCGATCCAGCGGCCCTCCGAGGAGCGCCCCCAGAGGTTGTCGTCGATCGAGTACGGCGCCACCTCGGTGCCGCCGGCCACCGGGATGCCGTGCTCGCGCGAGTAGGCGATCTCCTCGTCGCGCCCCATCGCCCAGGAGCGCACCGGCGCGATCGTCTTCAGCTCCGGCGCCAACGTCGCCACCGTCGCCTCGATCCGCACCTGGTCGTTGCCTTTGCCG
>WQXW01000132.1 GCA_009781575.1 Solirubrobacterales bacterium | reverse complement strand
GAGGGCCGCGCTGCTCGAGAGGGCCGCGCTGCTCGAGAGGGCCGCGCTGCTCGAGAGGGCCGCGCTGCTCGAGAGGGCCGCGCTGCTCGAGAGGGCCGCGCTGCTTCGGAGGGCTGAGCGGCTACGGTGGGTCGGTGCACCTGAGGCGCGTGATCCCTTGCCTCGACGTCGATCGCGGCCGCGTGGTCAAGGGCGTGGAATTCCTCGACATCCGCGACGCGGGCGATCCGGTGGAGCTGGCCGCGCACTACGACCGCGAGGGCGCCGATGAGCTGGTGTTCCTGGATATCACCGCCACGCACGAGCGGCGCGAGACGATCGTCGAGCTCGCGCGGCGCACAGCGGATGAGGTGTTCGTGCCGTTCACGATCGGCGGCGGCGTGCGTGCCGTGGCCGACGCCCAGGCGGTGCTGGACGCGGGCGCGGACAAGGTCGCGGTCAACTCCGCCGCGCTGCGACGGCCGGAGCTGATCGACGAGCTCGCGGGGGTGTTCGGCTCACAGTGCGTGGTGCTTGCGATCGACGCCAAGGCGCACGCGGGGGACGGGGAGGGCGGCTTCGAGGCGTACCTCGCCGGCGGGCGCACACCGACCGGGCGCGAGGTGGTCGCGTGGGCGCGCGAGGCGGTGGAGCGCGGGGCGGGCGAGATCCTGCTCACCAGCATGGATCGCGACGGCACCAACGGGGGCTACGACCTGGAGCTCACGCGCGCGGTGGCGGAGGCGGTGCAGGTGCCGGTGATCGCCTCCGGCGGCGCCGGCGAGCTGGCGCACCTCGTCGAGGCGGTGCAGGCGGGCGCCGACGCGGTGCTGTGCGCGTCGATCTTCCACTACGGGCACCACACGGTCGCGCAGGCCAAGCGCGAGCTGGCGGGGGCCGGCATCCCGGTGAGGGGCGGCTGATGGCTCTCCGCGAGTGGCGCGGGCGCCCGCGCCGGCGGTGCGGGTCGAGCAGCGTCCGTTGCGTGTTTTGTTTTTTGGATTGGTTCCGCGCGGAACCAATCCTCTTTTTGAATCCCCCAACGCTCCCTCAGACAGACGTGTTCGAGGCAGCGCTTGCGCGCCAGATTCGCGCAAAATGCGCATTTTCATCGCGCCCGGGCGGGTGAGGCGGCGCGGCGTGGAGGAGATGGGGGCCGGCCGGCTCGTGCTGGCGCGCCTGGGCGAGGTGCCCGGCGGCGCGGCGCTGCTCGAGCTGGCGGGCCGGGGGGAGGAGCTGGAGCTGGCCGGCGGCGCGGTGCGCGATCTGCTGCTGGGCGAGGATCCGCGCGAGCTCGACGTGGTGACCGCGGGCGACGCGATCGAGCCGGCGCGGACGCTGGCGCAGATGCTGCGCGGCACGGTGACCGCGCACGCGCGCTTCGGCACCGCGGTGGTGCGCGCGGGCGCGGCCCGCGTGGACCTCGCGAGGCGCCGCGCGGAGTCCTATCCGGCACCCGGCGCGCTGCCGGAGGTGCGTGCCGGCGACCCCGCGGAGGACCTCGCGCGCCGCGACTTCACCGTCAACGCGATCGCGGTGGCGCTCGGCGGCGAGCGGCCCGGTGCGCTGCGCGCGGCCCCCCACGCGCTCGAGGATCTGCGCGAGGGGGTGTTGCGGGTGCTGCACGAGCGCTCCTTCATCGACGACCCCACGCGCCTGTGGCGCCTGGCGCGCTACGCCGCGCGCCTGCGCTTCGCGATCGAGCCCCACACCGCGCGGCTCGCCGGCGAGGCGCTCGGCGACGGCGCGCTCGGCACCGTCTCGGGCGCGCGCCTGGGCGCGGAGCTGCGCCTCGCGCTGGGGGAATCGCAACCCGCCGCCGCGCTCGCCGCGCTCGAGGAGCTGGGCGTGCTGGGGGCGCTGCACCCGCGTCTGCGCTTCGAGCCGCGGCTCTTCTCGGACGCGCTGGAGCTGCTGCCCGCAGCCGACGGGCGCCCCGACCTGCTGGCGCTGGCGGCGCTGGCGCTGCCGCTCACGCTGCGCGCCGACGGACGGCGTGACGGCGAGCTGGCGGCGCTGCTGGACCGCCTCGAGTTCCAGGCCCACGATCGCGATCGCACGGCGGCCGCGGCGCTCGCGGCGAGCGAGCTCGCCGAGCGGCTGGCCCGCGCGCGCGTGCCCTCCGAGCTGCGCGACGCCGCGGGCCGGGTCCCCCCCGAGGGGGTGGCGCTGGCCGGCGCGCTGGGCGGCTCCGGTCCCGGTACGCCGGCCGCCGCCGGGGCGCGGCGCTGGCTCGAGCACGCGCGCCACGTGCGCCTGCAGATCACCGGCGAGGATCTGCTGCGCGCGGGCGTGCCGGAGGGGCCGGAGGTGGGCGCGCGCCTGGACGTGGCGCTGCGCCGCCGCCTCGACGGCGCGCTCGGCGAGGGGGCGCAGGCGGAGCTGGCCGCCGCGCTGGAGCCGCTCCCGTGAGCCGACCCCAACCGCTCGAGGTCGCGCTCCCCGGCGGCGGCCGCGCGCTCTTCACCACGCGTGCGCAGGGCAACCTCTCCACCGCCGCCGGGGAGGGCTGCGAGGAGGGTCGCGCCGCGCGCGAGCGCCTCTGCGCGGAGCTCGGCCTGCGCCGCCTCTGCGCGGGCCCCCAGGTTCACGGCGCGCTCGTGCGGCGCGTGCGCGCGATCGACCGCCCCGGGGCCCAGCCGCTGCGGGAGCCCGCCGACGGCTGCGCCACCTCGCTGCCGCTGGTCGGCGCGATGGTGCTGGCCGCCGACTGTCTGCCCGTCGCCCTGGGGAGCCCCGGGGCGGTCGCGATGGTGCACGCCGGCTGGCGCGGGCTGGCGGCGGGCGTGCTCGAGGAGGGCGTGGCCGCGATCCGCGAGCTCGCCAGCGAGGGCGAGGGGTGGCACGCGCGCGCCGGGAGCGGCGCGGCGCTCGCGGAGATCGGCGCGGTGATCGGCCCGTGCGCGGGCGCCTGCTGTTATGAGGCCGGCGAGGAGGTGCACGTGGCGCTGGGCCGCCCCGGCGAGGGCCGCGCGAAGCTCGACCTGCGCGCGATCGCGCGCGCTCGCCTGCTGGCGGCGGGGGTGCGCGAGGTGCGCGAGGTGGGCGGCTGCACGATCTGCGACGCGGGGCTGTTCTCTCACCGGCGCGAAGGCGCGCGCGCGGGACGCCAGGCGGGCGTGGCGTGGCTGAGCTGATCGCCCAATTGGACGTCGAGGCGGTCCGCGCCAACCTCGAGCAGGTGGGCGAGCGGATCGCGCGGGCGGCCGCGCGCGTGGGGCGCGATCCGCGCGCGGTGGAGATCGTGGCGGCCACCAAGTACGTGCCGGTGGGCGAGATCGGCAAGCTGGCCGACGCCGGGGTGAGGCTGGCGGGCGAGAATCGCGCGCAGGATCTGCTGGAGAAGGTGGAGCGCTGGGGCGAGCGGCTGGAGTGGGACTTCATCGGCACGCTGCAGAGCCGCAAGGTCCGCCAGGTGGTCCCCCACGTGCGGCTGATCCATTCGCTGGCGAGCGAGTCGGCGCTGCGCGAGCTGGGGCGCTGGCGCGAGCGCGCGCGGCCGGGGCTGGGAGTGCTGATCGAGGTCAACATCGCGCGCGAGCCCGGCAAGGGCGGGGTGGCGCCGGAGGAGCTCCCGCGCTTCCTCGAGCGCGCGCCACTGCCGGTGCGCGGCCTGATGACGATGCCGCCCCTCGCCGGCCGGCCCGAGCAGAGCCGCCCCTCCTTCGTGGCGCTGCGCGAGCTGGCCGCGCGCCACGGCCTGGCGGAGCTCTCGATGGGGACCAGCCAGGATTTCGAGGTCGCCGTCGAGGAGGGCGCCACGATAGTGCGGATCGGCACGACCCTCTACGAGCCGCGGCCGCCCGCCTCGGTCGGGTTGACCCGGAGTTAGCATGTGTGCAGGGAAACCGGCGCTCTGGGCGAAGACTTCCCGAGACCATGGCCCTTCGCGACACGTGGCACCGCGCGCTCGTCTATTTCGGCCTCGCCGAGGAGTATCACGACGACTACGACGAGGACTACGCGCCGTATGAGAACGAGATCGAAGAGCGCTACCGGGAGCGCCCCAACGTCCGCCGCCTGACCGCGCGCCGGCGGCGGGACGATTTCGATGAGATCTTCCCCGAGGAGGAGGCGCGCGGCGGCCGCCAGGCCGCGGCGCTGCGCCCGGTGGGCGGGCGCGCCAACGGCGACGTGCGCGTGCACCTGGTGGTGCCGAAGTCGTTCAACGACGCCCAGCAGGTGGCCGATCGCTTCAAGGACTCGGTCCCGGTGATCCTCAACCTGCAGGGCAGCGAAACCGACCTCTCCAAGCGCCTGATCGACTTCGCCAGCGGCCTCACCTACGCGCTCGACGGCGGCATGCAACGGATCGCGGACAAGGTCTTCATGCTGACGCCGCGCAACGTGGAGATCTCCGCGGAGGAGCGCGCGAGACTCATCGAAAAGGGCTTCTTCAACCAATCCTGAGGGCCAGCTCCGGCGTCTGCCGGCGCCCTCGGTCGCTCATGTGCCTGAGGCGCCAGCTCCGGCGTCTGCCGGCGTCCTCGGTCGCTCATGTGCAGAGCACACTTCGCTCCCTGCGTCCTTGGCAGACTTGGATCTGGCGCCTCAGGACGGCGTCCGTCCACGATTGACACATCAGCGGCGCGTCCGTCCAAGAGTTGACGCGTCAGGATCGCGTACGTTCTAAGAGATGCAGATAGGGCTGATCGGTTGCGGGAACATGGCGCGGGCGCTCGCACGGGGGTGGGGGCGGCCGGTGCTGTGCGCCGATCCGGTGCGGGAGCGCGCGGTGGCTCTCGCGCGCGAGACCGGGGGGGAGGCGCTGGACAGCAATGGCGAGGTGGCGCGGCGCGGCGATCTGGTGGTGCTCTGCCACAAGCCGGCGCAGCTGGAGGAGGTCGCGGCCGAGCTCGCCGAGCACGCGCGCGCGGTGGCCTCGATCCTCGCGGGGGTGACGCTGGAGCGGCTGCGGGGCGCCTACCCCGGCAGGCCGGTCTATCGCCTGGTGCCCTCACTGCCGGTCGAGGTGCGCGCGGGCGTGGTGGTGCGGGCGGCCGACCGCGCGCAGGACCCCGAGCTCGACGGGCTGGTGCGCGCGCTGTTCGCCGAATTGGGTCAGCTGGTGGACGTCGAGGAGTCGCTGCTCGAGGTGGCGACGGGCGTGATGTCGTGCGCGCCGGCGTATGTGGCGCTCGTCGCGGAGGCGCAGGTGGACGCCGCCGTGCGCCACGGCATGGCGGCGGCGCAGGCATCCGAGCTGGTCGTGCAGACCTTGGCCGGGACCGCGGAGCTGTTGCGCCGGCGCGGGTACGACACGCACGCGGTGCGTGGCGAGGTGACCTCGCCGGGCGGCATGACCGCGCGGGGGCTGGCGGCGCTCGAGCGGGGCGGCGTGCGCGCGGCGTTCGCCGACGCGCTCGACGCGGTCCTGAGGCCGCCGCGATGAGGCCGTCGCTATGGGGCCGTCGCTATGGGGCGGTCGGTATGGGGCCGTCGGTATGGGGCCGTCGCTATGGGGCGGTCGGTATGGGGCCGTCGAGATGAGGCGGTGGCGATGAGCCCGGTGGCGGCCACCGTGCGCGCGGACGTGGCGTCGTACATCTCGACCGTTGTCTACGTGTATCTGCTGCTGATCTTCGCCTACATCGTGACCCAGTGGCTGTTCGCGGCGGGGCTGCGCCCGCCGTACTCGCGCACGGGCGACGCGGTGCTGGGCTTCCTGCGCGACATCGTGGAACCGTTCCTGCGCGTCTTTCGCCGCTTCGTGCCGCCGCTGGGCCCGATCGACCTCAGCCCGCTGCTGGCGGTGCTCGTGCTCGTGCTCTTCAACCAGCTGGTCGTCCAGGGT
>WQXW01000131.1 GCA_009781575.1 Solirubrobacterales bacterium | reverse complement strand
CGGACACGGTCTGCCCGATCGCGCGTGTCGCGACCGCGTGGCCGGACTCGTGGATCGCGATCCTCCAGCGCTCCTCCTCGGAGAGCACGTGACGCTTGGCCGGCCCGGCCACGACCCGGTCGATCGCCTCCTCGAGCGTGTGCTGCGCGATCTGGACCTGGCCTTCGCGCACGGTCAACAGCGCGGCCTCGTTGATCACGTTGGCCAGCTCGGCGCCGGAGAAGCCGGGGCAGAGCTTGGCGATCTCCATCAGATCGACGCTGGAGTCGAACTGGCGCCCGGCGCTGTGGAGGGTGAGGATCTCAAAGCGCCCGTGCACGTCGGGGATGTCGATCACGATCTGGCGATCGAAGCGGCCGGGGCGCAGCAGCGCGGGGTCGAGGATGTCGGGGCGGTTGGTGGCGCCCATCACGACCACGCCGGCGTCGCCGCCGAAGCCATCCATCTCGACCAGCAGCTGGTTGAGGGTCTGCTCGCGCTCGTCGTTGCCCTGGCCCACGCCGGCGCCGCGCTTGCGGCCCGCGGCGTCGAGCTCGTCGATGAACACGATCGCCGGCGCCATGCGGCGCGCGCGCGCGAACAGGTCCCGGATGCGCGCGGCGCCGACCCCCACCAGCGACTCCACGAACTCGGCGCCGGAGGCGGAGAAGAACACCGCGTTGGCCTCGCCGGCGGTGGCGCGCGCGAGCAGCGTCTTGCCGGTGCCGGGCGGCCCCACGAGCAGCACGCCCTTGGGCGCGGCGGCGCCGGCCTCGAGGTAGCGGGTGGGGTCGTCGAGGAAGTCCTTGATCTCCCGAAGCTCGGCCAGCGCTTCGCCGGCGCCGGCGACCGAGTTGAAGGTCACCGGCGCGGAGCCCTTCTTGCGCTTGCCCTTGCCGCGGAAGGAGGAGAAGGAGGCGATCCCGCCGGAGCCCTCGCTGCGCTGGCGCGTGAAGAGCGCGAAGAGGCTGACCAGCAGCAGAATCGGGATCAAAAACTGCACCACGATCTGGCGCGTGGGCTTGGAGCTCTGCGGATTGACCGACACCTGCGCGCCGCCCTTGGAGAGGGTGTTGATGATTTCCAGGGTGGCGGCGTCGGAGGAGGGGTAGTAGGCGTAGATCTGAAGGCCGGTGTCGGTTTCGGCCACCACCTGGTGGTCGTGGTCGAGAATGGTGGCCGTCCTGAGCCGCTGCGCCCGCGCCTGTGCCTCCAGGTTGGTGAGGTCGACCTGCTGCCCTTTGCCTTCGGGGCGCAGCGAGCCGAGCAGCACGAAGAAGGTGACCGCCAGCACGATCGAGGCGCACAGCAGGAAGGTGGAGAGCGGGTCGGAGAGGATCCGCCGGGCGACCGCGCTCAGCACTTCGCGCGCGCGCGCCAGCGCGACCTGCACGCGGGAGCGATTGCGATTCGTTCCTGCCAGACGGGGGTTGCTCATCTTCTCTGCTCCTGGGCTGGGTCAGTCGTGGCCCGGCGCAGTCGGGTGGCGAGGCGCCGGCGATTCGGAGGCGACCGCTGTCGGTGGCGGGTGCACGCCCAACACGCGATCGCCGAGACAGCGAACCGTACCGCGGCAAGATTCCAAGTGTCGGCCGGGGCGTTGTGAACAATTGGATAACAATGGGCGGACCGCGGTGGGACGGCGAGAACGTTTAGGCTCCGATTGTTCATGGCACGAGTCCCAGTCAGGACACCTGTGGCACGAATGGCGCCGGCAGGCCGCGCGCCGGCGCGCTCACAGACCCGCGCGCCGGCGCGCACACCGGCGCTCCGCGCACCGGCCCCCACGATCGAGGCGATCGAGCGGCGCATAATCATGCTGATCGCACAGCAGGCGGGCAGCGACCAGGCGGAGCTCGAGCGCGAACTGTGCCTCGCGCACCCCGATCTGCCGATCGACAGTGGGGAGGCGCTGTCGATCCTGAGCTCGCTGGAAGAGGAGTTCGGCGTGGAGCTGCCGAGTGGCAGAGAGATGGGGCCGCGCCTGTACTACGCGCGCGAGCTGGCGGCGTTCGTGCACGGGCGCCTGACGACGCGGCGGGCGCCGAGGGGGCGCTTCTAGGCCGGTCGTCTAGGCGGGGCTGCGGGCGGCGCGGGCCACGCGCACGCCGCCCTCGTGGCTCTCGAGCTCGCCGGTGCGCTTGAGGCGGCTGACCGTGGAGGCGACCACGGCGCGCTTGACACCGGACAGATCGGCGATCTGCGCGGGCGTGATCCCGGGGCGCTCGGCGGCGAGCTCGAGGATGACCCGCTTGTTGTGGCCCTTGCGCGCGCGCGAGGACTCGCCGGAGGGCGAGAGCCCGCGCGCGAGGTGGCCGTGAGAGGAGGCGCCGCGGCGCGTGGGATCGCGTTCCTCGATGACCGACAGGACGTTGCGCAGCCGGTAGGCCTCCTCGATCAGAGGCTCGATCTCCTTGAGCCGGTGCTCCGCGGTGCGCCGGATCTCCTCCAGCTTGGATATCGGGAGCGACTCGGGCACCGGTAGCAAATATCCGTTTTGCACGACCTGCATGATGACGGAGCTGTCAACCGTTTGTGACCGAGATCGTACAAAAAAACTCCAAATGGCAACATTTATGGGCTTTAGGGGCCGCAGGGAGGCGGGCCGGCTTCCTGCAGACACGCGACCTGGGTGCCGCCGAGCGGCCGGTGCCGGGGATCGAGCGCGGTCACGGAGGCGGGCGGCTCTTCGGCGCCCGGGAGCCGCGTGGCGATCGCGACGAAGTAGCGCGCGGAGTGGGGCAGCCCGGCGGCGGCGGCCCGCGCGCCGGCGAGCGGCCGGGTGGCGACGGTGAGCATCGAGGCGCCTATGCGCACGCCCACCGCATGCACGTGCAACCCGGTGACGCCGAAGAGGTAGCCGTAGCGCGCGCTCTCCAGCGTGCTGACGCCGAGCGAGTCGCGCGAGGGGGCGGGCGCGCAGCGCGAGGACTCCTCGGCGCCGGCGACCACGAACGCGCGGCAGAGCTGGCCGCCGCGCTCGTAGAGGCGCAGGGTCCAGCTGTCGCGCCCGCGCGCGCCGCTGGCGACGAGCACGAACGCGCCCTGGCGCACGGCGAGCGGACTGGGGGTGGTGGTGGAGAGCACGCTGCGCGCGCCCAGCGCGCTGGCGGCCAACAGACACAAGAGCCCCCCGAGGATCGCGGTGCGCCGCACCATGCGCCCGCGCATCGTGACGCGCAGGGAGGAGCGCTCCGCGCGGCGCGGTTGGCGGGGGCTGGCGGCGGGCCGGCGCGCGGCGTGCTCGGCGCGCAGGCGGAGCTGTCGCTCCAGGTCGAGCAGGAACGGCAGCTCGGGGTCGTAGTGGGCGGGGTTCACTGTCCCCTCCACGCGCGGTGCTCGTCCTTGAGCGCGACGTTGAGCGCGCGCAGGCCACGTGAGACGCGCGCGCGGGCGACCTCGACGGTGGTGTTCATGCGACCCGCGATCTGCACGTAGGGTACGTCGTCGAGCACGCGCAGGCGCACCGCCTCGCGCTGCTCGGCGGGGAGCTCGGCGAGGCGCTGGGCGACGGCCTCGCGCAGCTCGGCGAGGCCGGCGAGCTCCTCGATGCGCTCGATCTCGCGGTCGGTGAGCGTGACGGGCGTGCGCCCCATGCGGGCGGCGCGGGCGCGCTCGCCCTCGGTGCGGCGCGCCTGTTCGGCGAGCACGTTGCGCGCGATGCTCCACAGCCAGCCGGACAGCTCGGAGGGGCTGGAGCCGCGAAAGTCGGGTCCACCGCGGATCGCGAGCTCGAAGGTCTCGGCCAGCAGATCGGCGGCGAGCTCGGGCTCGTGCACGCGGCGCTGGAAGAACACCAGCAGCCCCTGCGCGTGTCGCCGATACAAGCGGGTGAAGTCGTCGGGCTCAAGGGGCATGGGGTTCGCGCCGCATCCAGCGCGAGGCTCGCGGCCGATGATAAACAAACACCCTGTCAAACAATAAACGAGCGTGGGCTTGTGTACACAGTGATCCTCAGAACGCGAGCATCTTGCGCGCGGCGGCGCGCTCGAGGAGGATCGTGCGAGCGAGCCGCTGCGCGACGAACCCGCCCAGCGCGGCGCGCCCGAGCGAGACCGGCGCGAGCCCGTCGCCGCGCACGACCGCGTCCCACGCGGCGCCGCCGTAGAGGCGGCGCGCCTGCGCGCGCAGCGAGGCGACCTGCGAGGGGGACAGCCCCGTGGGCCCCAGGATCGCGATCCAGCTCTCGGGCGTGCGCCCCTGCCCGCGGGGCCACGGCAGCGCGCGCATGCGCCCGGCGCGCAGCTCGGCGCCGATTTCGCTGCGCGGCGCGAGCGCGACGCTGGCGTGACCGAACTCGGTGTCGAGGATCGCCTCGTGCGCGGAGGCGGCGACGGAGTAGGGGATGCGCCCGCTGAGCCCGTAGCGCGCGACCAGCGCGGCGAGGTTGGAGGTCTGAAAGCGGTCCTGGGCGACGCTGAAGAACGGGGTCGCCAGCGAGCGCTCCGCCGCGCTGGAGAGTCCCTGCAGGCTGCGCAGGGGCGAGTCGCGGGGAACCGCCAAAAGCAGCGGATCGGCGGCCACCACGGCGATCACCGGCGCGCGCTCGAGCAGGCCGGTGACGCCCTGCGCGCGCAGGCTGGTTTCGGAGTCGGGCGCCCGGGCGCGCGCCCAGGCGATCTCGGCGAGGGTGGAGCTGGAGAGCACCAACAGCGCGCGCGGGTCGCCGCGCACCCGCTCCAGAAAGCGGGCGACCCCTTCGAGCGACCCGCCCGGCAGCACCTCGGCGGAGGCGGCGCGCGTGGGCGTATCCCAGCGACTGGCGGCCTGCTGGACCACGTGCTGCGCTTCGGCGGAGGGATCGGCGCTGGCCACCCACAGAGTGATCGGCTGCTGTGAGCCGGACGCCTCGCCGTCGTTGCCCAGCAGCGGCTGCTGCGCGAAGTTGGCGATCACGAGCGCGACCGCGACCGCGAGCGTGATCGCCCACGCCAGGCGCCCCGGGTCGGAGTCGCGTCGCATGGGGGAAAGATAGGGGCGCGGCCCCGTGGGCGTGGAGGGTCGCGGGGGCGGGCGAGCGCGAGCCGGCGGGGGCGCGGCCGGGGGGGCGCGATTGTGCTGGATCGGGTGGGGAAACGGGCCCGCGCACCCCGCGCCCACCCCCTCGTCCGGCGCCGCTCCATTGTTCAAATATTGTTCACAATCAATAACCAATTGTTCACATGTGAGGAAGGCATCGTTGAGAGGATGCCCCGGCTCACGCCCCCTACTGGCGCCGGTTCGCGTCGGACCGACCGCCAGCTGCAAACGCCGAGCCGACAAGGAGACGACCCACGGTGGACGACGCTGCAAGCGGCCCAGAGGGACGCGCGATATATCGCGCGAGGACGGATGCCCCGCGCGAGCGGCGCGTCCCCGGGTGGGCGGGCGCCCCGCCCGTGAACGCAGCTGTCTGCGACCGCGCACCGGCCGGCCAGGCCCCGACTCGTGCGGTCCCGAACAGCCACCACTCGGGGACCCCGCGGAGTGAGCGATCCACCAAGCGAACCCCTGCGTCGGGTCGCATGCCCCACGTGGTCCGCCGCGCGAGCGGTGGAAGGCGCGCGGCATGCGCCTGAGGGGCCCTCGGCCCGGATCCCGCCAGAAGGCGGGCACCCACTCCGACATCGACCGAGACGCGGTGCCTCTCAGCCTCCCCCTCTGGAAGACGCTTGTCACCGCGAGCGCCCTCGTCGCCCTCGCTTGGGCGCCGATGCTCGTGTGGGCGGAGCGGTCGTCGGCTACGGCGGCGGAACCCTACGGTGAGGTGTCGCATTTCGGTGGTTTCGCCACCGGTGAAGTCTCCGGGAAGTTCGATATTCCCGTGGGGTTCGCTGT
>WQXW01000130.1 GCA_009781575.1 Solirubrobacterales bacterium | reverse complement strand
TTCGGCCAGACGGTGGTGATGGTCACACACGACGCGCACGCGGCCTCCTTCGCCGACCGCCTGCTGGTGCTGGCCGACGGGAGGATCGTGCGCGACGGCCCGGCGGGCAGCGCCGAGCAGGCGCACGATCTGATGAAGACGCTCTCCTGATGGGCAGGCTGGTGTTGCGCGGCCTCGCCGAGCGCAAGGTGCGCGCGGCGCTGACCGTGATCGCGATCGCGCTCGGCGTGGCGCTGATGGCGGGCACCTACATCCTCACCGACACGATCAACAGCGCCTTCGCGGAAGTGTTCGCCACCTCCTACCACAACAAGGCGGTGGTGGTCACCGCAAGGGAACACTTCGGCCGCGGCTCCGGCGCGGAAGCGTCGCAGATCGACGAAGCCACCGTGGCGCGCGTGCGTGCGGTGCCGGGCGCGGCGGCGGCGTCCGGCTCGATCTCGAGCTCCGCCGCACTGCTCACCGAGAGCGGCCGGCGGCTCACGAGCGGCCGCAGCTTCGCGCTGGTCGCATCTGTGCAACCGCCGCGCTTCGAGTCGTTCACCGCGGCGCGGGGCCATCTCCCCGGCGCGCCGGGGGAGGTGGCGATCGATCAGGGCACCGCCGCGCGCGAGCACCTGCACCTCGGCCAGCGGATCGTGATCGCCGGAAGGTCGCCCGCGCGGCTCTACACAATCGCCGGCATCGCCCGCTTCGCGGGCGCCGAATCGTTCGGCGGCGCGTCGGTCGCGCTGCTGCAGACGCCGCAGGCGCAGTATGTCGCCGGCAAGCGGGGCCAGTACGACAGCATCAACGTCGCCGCGACTCCGGGCGTGGCGCCCGAACAGCTCGCCGCGCGCGTGCGGGCGGCGCTGCCGGCCACGCTCACCGCGCGCACCGGCGCGCAACAGGCCGCCGAACAGACCGCCGAACTGGAAGAAGAGCTCGGCGGCCTGCGCACGTTCCTTTTGATCTTCGCCTACGTCGCGCTGGTGGTGGGCGCGTTCATCATCTTCAACACCATCTCGATCACGGTTGCGCAGCGCACGCGCGAGTTCGGCCTGCTGCGCACGCTCGGCTCCTCGCGCGCCCAGATCATGCGCGCGGTGCTGGAGGAAGGGTTGCTGCTGGGCATCGCGGGATCGGTGGTGGGGCTGTTCGCCGGCATCGGCCTCGCGCCGGCGCTCAACGGGCTTTTCAAGGCGTTCGGCGCCAACCTGCCCGACAACGGCACGGTGCTCCAGACGCGCACTGTGATCGTGTCGCTGGCCGTGGGCATCGTGATCACGCTGATCGCCGGCTCCTTCCCGGCGATGCGCGCCACGCGCGTGCCCCCGATCGCGGCGATGCGCGAGGGCGTGGCGATCCCGCCGCGCCCGCTCCCCTCCCGGCGGCGCATGATCGCGCGCACCGTGATCCTGCTGATCGCGGTGCTGGCCATCTCCACCGCGCTCGGCTCGCGCATCACGCTCGGCGGCCTCTTGGTGGTGCTGGGGCTGCGTGTCGCGTGGCTCGCCGCGCGCGTGCGGCGCGCGGGGCAGCCGAGCCGTCACCGCGTGATCACCGCGCTCGGGCGCGCGCTCGGCCTGATCGTCAGCTGGCGCGGCATCATGGGCCGTCTCGCGCGCGAGAACTCCGTGCGCCAGCCCGGGCGCACGCTGGTCACCGCGCTCGCGCTCACCGTCGGGCTGGGGCTGGTGGCGTTCATCTCGGTGCTCGCCGCCGGCACCAAGGCCACAGTCGACCAGGCGGTCAGCCGCTCCTTCGCGGGCGATCTGATCATCGACAACTCGGAGATGGGGCAGGGCGTGCCCGCCGCGGTCGCCGCGGGTGTGAGGGCGATTCCCGGCGTGGGCGAGGTCACCGCGATCGCATTCACCCAGGGCAGGGTGCGCGATCCCGCAAAGCCCGGCGCGCCGGTGATAGATGAAAAGAGCCGCCTCACCGCGGTGGAACCGCAATCGTTCACCCGCATGTACAGGGTGCACTGGCAGCAGGGCTCCACGGCCACGCTTCACTCGCTCGGCCCCCGCGGCACGGTGATCACCAAAAAGTTCGCCAGCGCTCACAGCCTGACGGTGGGGCAGCGCCTGCTGGTGCTCACACCCTCCGGCAACCACGTCACCCTCACGGTGCGCGGGATCGTCTCCGAAGAAGTGATCGGGCTGCTGTCGAACCTCACGATCACACGCGCGCTCGCGCAGAGCGCATTCGGACAGCGCGACGACGGGGTCAACTTCATCACCTACGCCCCCGGCGCCAATGCCGGGGCGGTGCGCGCCCGCATCGATGAGCTGTTGCGCCGGCACTTCCCCCAGACCCGCTCACAGACAGCGGCGCAGTACACCAAAGAACAGTCCGAAATGGTCAACAGCCTGCTGCTGCTGGTGTACGTGCTGCTGGCGCTCTCGGTGCTGGTGTCGGTGTTCGGCATCGTCAACACGCTGATCCTCTCCATCTATGAGCGCACGCGCGAGCTCGGCATGATGCGCGCGATCGGCGCCTCACGCCCCCAGATCCGCCAGCTGATCCGCTACGAATCGGTGATCACCGGCCTGATCGGCGGCGTGCTCGGGCTCGTGATCGGCGTGGTCGGCGCGGTGCTGGTCACCGAGCTCGCGCTGTCGGGCGCGGGTTACGTGATCTCGATCCCGGTGCTCACGCTGATCCTGCTGCTGGTGGCCGCCGCACTGGTCGGCCTGCTCGCCGCGCAACTCCCCGCGCGCCGCGCCGCCCGGCTGGACGTGCTGGGCGCGCTGGCCAACGAGTAGCCCCCGCACGAGCGCCAGCAGCGCCTCGGAGGTGCCCTGCGCGTCGTGGGGATCGCTGGCCAGCCGCCGGATCGCCAGGCCGGTCATGAGCGCGACCACCTTGGGCGCGTGGCGCTCGGGGTCGGCCACGCCGAGCGCCGCCAGCCCCGCCGCGGCGACCTGCTCGTGGGCCGCCACGCAGCGCCGCGACGCGTCGCGGAGCCGCGCATCGCGCGCCGCGTGGAGGTGAAGCTCCAGTTCGGCGATCTGCTCGGCGATGTCCGTCGCCGCCCCCACCGTGTGCTCGACCACCTGGGCAACCCGCTCAGCCGACACGCGCTCGCGCGCCAGCCGCTGCGCGATGCCCTGGCGCCGCGCGGTCTCCTCCTGGACGTACAGCAGAAGGCTCTCGCGCAACAGCTCGTCCTGACTGCCGAAGTGGTAGGTGAGCGAGCCGAGCGACACGCCCGCCGCCCCCGCCACGCGCCGGTTGGTGACCGCCGCCACCCCACCCTGCGCGATCAACCTCATCGTCGCGCGCAGGATGCGCTCGCGCGTGCCCGGCTCCCGCGTGCCCCGCTCCCGCGTGCCCCGCTCGCGCGCGCCGGGCCCGGAGGTGCCTGCCGGCGCGGCATCCACGACCGCGGCAGAGGAGGGCTCGGGCGCGCGGGCGCTCACGCAGCCACCAGCGCGTCGGGCAGATGAGGCGGCACCCGCTCCTGCCAGCGCTCGAGCCGCTCGAGCTGCGCGGCGAGCGAGAGCAGGAGGCCCTCGCTGCCGGCGGGCCCGAGCAGCTGCGCGCCGAACGGCAGTCGCTCGCCGGTGAGGCCCGCGGGGACGCTGACACCGGGCCAGCCGAGCACGTTCCACGGCCACGCATACGGGCACGCGCCCGCGATCAGCCGCTGGGTGGCGCGGCTGGAGAGCCCGTCGGCGCGGCCGATCTCGAACGGCGGGCTGGCGGTGGTGGGCGCCAGCAGCACATCCACCCGCTCGAACACCGCGCCGACACGGCGGCGCTCACGCGCCTCGACGCGCCGCGCCAATGGCAGGAGGGTGCGGGCGAGGACGCCGCCGAGCCGGGCGGTCTCGCGCGTGCGCTGATCCAGCAGCGCCGGGTCGGGCACGCGCTTGACCCATCCGTGCACGCCCGACTCGCCGCGGCCCATCAGCGCGAGTCCCATCATGCGGTAGCGCGGGTCGTCGTCGTCGTCGTCGTCGAGATCCCGCACGGTGTGACCCAGCTCGGTGAGCCGCCCCCCCAGCCGCAGCACGCCGGCGCGGATCTCGGGATCGAGGCGCACGGGAGCGGCGCTGTAGGCGTGGCGCAGCGACACCCCGATCCGAAGTGGGCGCGGCTCGCGGGCGGCGGCCACCGCGTACGGCTCGGTCGGGGGCGCCGGCGCGTGCCGGTCGCCGGGGCGGTTGCCGCTGAGGACATCCAGCATGAGCGCCGCGTCGGCGACGGTGCGCGTGAGCGGGCCCACGCAGGTGAGGCCGTTGAACGACTCCCGATCGGGCCACGTCGAGATACGCCCCCGCTGTGGCTTGACCCCCACGAGGCCGCACCACGCGGCGGGAATGCGCACCGACCCCGCGCCGTCGGACCCGAGCGCGGCCGGCACGATCCCAGCCGCCACCGCGGCCGCGGAGCCCCCGCTGGAGCCGCCGGGGGTGTGGCGCAAGCTCCACGGGTTGCGGGTGGCGCCGAACGCGCTGCCCTCGGTGAACGGGAAGAGCCCGAGCTCGGGGGTGTTGGTCTTGCCCACCACCACCGCTCCCGCGGCGCGCAGGCGGCGCACCATCTCGCAATCCTCGCGCGCCGGCGGGAAGCGCCCGGGGCAGCCGAACGCGGTCGGCTCGCCGGCGACGTCGGTGTCGTCCTTGACCGCGATCGGCACGCCGAGCAGCGGCACCCGCTCCCCCGCGGCCAGGCGTCGATCGGCCGCGGCGGCCTCCGCCCGCGCCGCCTCCGCGCGCACAATCCGAAACGCGTTGAGCGTGGGTTGGCTCGCGTCGATGAGCGCCAGCGCGCGCTCGACCAGCTCCCCCGAGCTCGCGCGGCCCTGCGCCAGCGACAGCACGCACGCGGTCAGGCTCATCGGCGCGGCCTCCCCCATCGGCGGCCGCTCGGCCGGCAGTGTCGGGGGTTTCCTTTTGCTTGCCAAATCGACCATGCGGCCCAAATCGATCAAGTCCAAGGCGCCGGCGCGCTGCGCCGAACACGCCTGTCCGAGGCGCCGTTGGGGGATTTGTTTTGAGGATTCGTTGCGCGCGGAACCAATCCAAAAAACAAAACACGAAACGGACGGAGCTCCGGCCCAGCCCCAACGGCGTTCGTTCGAACGAACGATACACATCCGGGCCTCGCGCGGCGGTCGCGCGTGGGCGCGTGCCGCTCCTCGAAGGCCCGCCGGCACGTGCCCGCCGCGCGTGGCTGCGGACGCGTACAGTTCGCGTTATGGCCACCGAGGCGACGGTCGCTCCGCCCGCTGTCCTCTCGGATGATGAGTTGCGGGCGCTGCACGGCTGGTGGCGCGCGGCCAACTACCTGTCGGTGGGCCAGATCTATCTGCTGGACAACCCGCTGCTGCGCGAGCCGCTGCGACTCGAGCACTGCAAGCCGCGGCTGCTGGGACACTGGGGCACCACGCCGGGGCTCAACCTCGTATACGCGCACATGAATCGCGTGATCCGCGCGCGGGGACTGGAGGCGATCTTCATCACCGGCCCCGGCCACGGCGGCCCCGGCGTGGTGGCCAACGTGTACCTGGAGGGCACCTACAGTGAGGTCTATCCCCACATCGGCCGCGATGAGGAGGGGCTGCGCCGCCTGTTTCGCCAGTTCTCCTTTCCGGGCGGCATCCCCAGCCACGTGGCGCCGGAGACGCCCGGTTCGATCCACGAGGGCGGCGAGTTGGGCTACTCGTTGGCGCACGCCTACGGGGCGGTGCTCGACAACCCCCACCTGCTGGCCTGCTGCGTGGTGGGCGACGGCGAGGCCGAGACCGGTCCGCTCGCCACGAGTTGGCACTCCAACAAGTTCCTGAATCCCGCGCGCGACGGCGCGGTGCTGCCGATCCTGCACCTCAACGGTTACAAGA
>WQXW01000129.1 GCA_009781575.1 Solirubrobacterales bacterium | reverse complement strand
TCGATCAGCGCCTCGTTGACCTCCACGATCTCGCCCGACAGCGGCGCGACCACGTCGGAGACCGCCTTGACCGACTCGACCTCCGCGTAGGCGGCGCCCTGGTTGAGCGTGGTGCCGAGGGGGGGCGGATCGAAGAACACCACCTCGCCGAGCGCGTCCTGCGCGTACCACGTGATCCCCAGCGTGGCGTGCGCGCCGTCGACACGCGCCCAGTCGTGCTCGACGTGGTAGAGGAGATCGTCGGGGTAGCTCTGCTCGCTCATTGGCTCTGTTTGGGGGCGCGCTTGGACACGAACGGCTTTGAGTGCACGGTGGCGGGCCGCATCTTGCCACGCACGTCGATCTGCAGGCGCGTGCCCACCGCGGCGCGCTCGGGCGGCACGTACGCCAGCGCGATCCCGCGATCGAGACACGGTGAGAGCGTGCCGGAGCTCACCACCCCGCCGCCCACCACCGGGTTGCCCGCGCGCGGGATCCCCGGCCCCTCCACGAGCAGCGCCACCAGCAGCGCGCGCGGGCCCTGCGCGCGCGAGGCGCGCACGACGTGGGCGCCGATGAACTGGGTGTCCTCCTTACAGCACCACCCCAGGCCGGCTTCGATCGGGTCGCGCGCGGGCGTGAGCTCGTTGCCGTACAGGCAGAAGCACGCCTCCAGGCGCAGCGTGTCGCGCGCGCCGAGCCCCGCGGGCACCGCGCCGTGCTCGATCAGCGCATCCCACAGCGGGCCAGCGCGCTCGGGCGCGCACAGCAGCTCCACCCCGTCCTCGCCGGTGTAGCCGGTGCCGCACACCAGCGCGCGCACCCCCGCGATCGCCGCCTCCGCGGTGTGCATGCGCGGCGGCAGCGGGCCCTCGGAGAGCCCCCCCACGATCCCCCGCGCGCGCGGCCCCTGCACCGCGAGCATCGCGTACTGCTCGCGCCGATCGCGAACCTCCACCTCGAACCCCCCGGCGTGCGCGCGAAACCACTCCAGATCGCGCGCATGGTTGGCGGCATTGGTGACGGTCAGAAAGCGCTCCTCCCCCAGGCGATAGGTGAACAGATCGTCCAGCACCCCCCCGTCCTCGCGACACATCAGCGCGTACTGCGCCCCCCCCACGCCCATGCGCGCCACATCGTTGGACAGCAGCCGCTGCAACAGCTCGAGCGCGCCGGGCCCCTCCGTCTCGATCTCCCCCATGTGCGACACATCGAACACCCCACACCCCTCGCGCACGGCCATGTGCTCCGCGCGCACGCCGCCCGGATACTGGACCGCCATCTCAAACCCCCCGAACTCGACCACCCTGGCCCCGGCCGCCACGTGCCGCTCATAGAGCGAGGTGCGGCGCCACGCGGGCGGAGCGGTCGAGGCCATCCCGCTCAGGCTAGCCCTTCTCGGTGGCCAGCACCCTCAGACGCCAACGGTATCACTTGCGCGGCGGCGGGCGGCGGGGGTGTGGGTCTTCGTTTGAGCTCCCCACAAATCATCAAGCTGATCAAAATGGCACCGAAACGACGCCTCCGGGCAGACATCCCCCCGCCACGCGAACGGCAAATGAACACATGAGTGATCCGTAGCTGGCGACGGGTGGGGGTGCAGTTCGGGGCCGCACATGTGCGGCCCCGCGGGACGGTGCATGCACCGTCCCGTCCGAGCGGCGCATGCGCCGCTCGGCGACCCGGCACATGTGCCGGGTCGACCCGTGGAATGGCCCGCAAATTCTGCCGGGTGGCTGCCGGGGCGGCGCGCGGACTCTGATTTCCGCTCGCCCCCTTCAGCCGCGAGCGGAAATCAGAGCCCGCGCGCCGCCCCCGCCATCTACCTCAGAAACGGCGGCACGTCGATCTCCTCGTCGGGGATCTCCAACGAGGAGCGCTGGCGCTCGTCGATCCGCGGCCCGCGGTCGGTCGCGCGCTGGCCGCGGCGCGGCAGCCCCTCGCGCATCAGGCGGCGCTGGTCGAAGCCGGTGCCGATCACGGTGACCCGCACCTCCTCGCCCATCGCCTCGTCGATCACCGCGCCGAAGATGATGTTGGCGTTGGAATCGGCCGCTTTCTGGATGATCTCCGCCGCGTCGTTGACCTCGAAGAGGCCCAGGTCCTTGCCGCCGGTGATGTTCAGCAGGATCCCAGTGGCGCCGTCGATCGACTCTTCCAGCAGCGGCGAGGCGATCGCGGCGCCCGCCGCGTCGGGGCAGCGGTTCTCGCCGGTGCCCAGCCCGATGCCCATCAGCGCGGAGCCCGCGTCGTGCATGATCGTGCGCACGTCCGCGAAGTCGAGGTTGATCAGCCCGGGGATCGTGATCAGGTCGGTGATCCCCTGGATGCCCTGACGCAGCACGTTGTCGGCCTCGCGGAACGCGTCCAGCATGGAGGTGCGCCGCTCCACCACCGCCAGCAGCTTCTCGTTGGGGATCACGATCAACGTGTCCACGACCTCGCGCAGGCGATCGATGCCCTCGGTCGCCTGGCGCGCGCGCTGCGCGCCCTCGAATTCGAACGGCCGTGTGACCACGCCCACGGTCAGCGCCGCGATCTCGTTCTTGGCGATCTCCGCGATCACCGGCGCCGCGCCGGTGCCGGTGCCGCCGCCCTCGCCCGCGGTCACGAACACCATGTCCGCGCCCTTGAGCGCCTCCTTGATTTCGTCACGCGACTCCGACGCCGCCGCCAGGCCCACCTCGGGGTTGGCGCCCGCGCCGAGCCCCTTGGTCGAGTCGTGGCCGATGTTCAGCTTGATGTCCGCGTCGCTCATCGCCAGCGCCTGCGCGTCGGTGTTGGCCGCGATGAACTCCACGCCCCTCAGGCCCGCGTCCACCATGCGGCTGACCGCGTTGGTCCCGCCACCGCCCACGCCCACCACCTTGATCACCGCGAGATAGCTGCCACCGCTCTCCACGCCGTCCTCCACAATCTGTTTCCGTCCCCAGACTCCAGTAGTAGTTTAGGGTTTTTGCACCGCGGTGCCGCGCCGCGGCGGAGCACCACGTTATGCAGGGATCTTCCCCCTGTCAACGACCCCCTCCCCTCTCGCAACTTTCGTTGCATTTTCCCCAACTCTCCACCAGTGGGCGAGGATTGCCCAAACCCCACCCTCTAGCTGTACTTCAGGTTGAGCCTATTTAGCCGCCGGTTTCGGCGGGTGGGCTCGGCGCCGGGGCGGTCGGCGCACCCACCCCGGACGGCTGCGGTTCGGCGCCCGCGCCCGGCGCGTTGGCGTCGCCGGGCGGTTCGCTCGACGCGCCTGTCGCTGCGGTCGGGGAAGCGGCAGGCGCGCTCGCGCCCTGGCTCGCCACCGGGCTCGCGGTGGCGGGTGGGTTGGCCGCGTTGCCCCCTCCCACCGCCTGTTCCAGGCTCGCCGCCAGCGCCGCGCTGGCGGGATCGGAGGCGCTCACCTGGCTCTGGATCGAGCCGGCGCTCGCGCCGGTCGAACCGCCGGTCGAGCCGCCGGTCGTGCTGGTCGAGCTGGCCAGCAGCCCCGACTGGCCCGCGCCCGCCGCGGGGCGCTCCGGCAGGCGCACGTCGATGTAGGCCGCGCCCGCCGCGCCGGGGTCGCCCAGCACGGTCGCCAGCGACGCCCACTTGGCGTGCGGCCGTGTGGAGCCGCCGAAGTACACCAGCAGGCCGCCCCGCATGCGCGCCGTCACGCCGTAGGGCCCGCTGTAGATCCGCTGCACCTGCCGGGCGAGCGCACCCGGCGCCGCCCCCATCACGGCCAGGTACGCCAGCACCCGGCCGTCCCGCACGCGCCCGCCGGGCCGTGGCTCGCCCGAGCAGGCCGCCAGCGGCAGCGCGGCCGACGCCAGCCGCGATCCCAGCACCACGCCCTGCGCGGTGACCGCGCGGGGCTCGCCACACGACAGCACCGCCACCGGCAGCCGCGCGCCGGCGCGCGCGTTGGTGGACGACACCAGCGAGGAGTCTCCCAGCAGCAGCCACCCCCCGCCCAGGAGCGCCACCGCGAGCGCCGCCGCCATCGCGACCCGCGCCAAGGGGCCGCGCGTGCGAAGGTTCGCCGCGCGCGCGCGAAGGAGTCGCATGTCGCTCCTTTCGACCCCACCCCGCGAACCCCTGCGGTCGATCGCCGCCGCGCCGCTGCGCTGCTGCGCCCGCCTGGTGCTAGTATAAATAGCACAATGCTGGGCGGCGTCGATCGTTCGGACCCCACCCCCCTGCACGACCAGGTGGCCGCGCAGATCCGCCGCGCCGTCGCCGAAGGCGACGCCGGGCCGGGCGAGCGGCTGCCACCCGCGCGCGACCTCGCGGCGGTGATGGGGGTCAACACCAACACCGTGCTGCGCGCGCTGCGCGCGCTGCGCGAGGAGGGCCTGCTGGAGATGCGCCGCGGGCTCGGCGTGCGCGTGAGCGGAACCCCACAGCGCGGCGCGGTCACCGCGCGTGCGCTCGAGCTCGTGCAGTACGCGCGCCACCAGGGCTACGGCCCGGAGGAGCTCGTTTCGATCATCCGCCACATCTCCTGATCGCCACCCCTCCGAAAAATGCGCATTTTGCGGGAATCTGGGGGCGCGCGAGGGGTCGAACACACCTGTCCGAGGGGGCGTTGGGGGATTTGTTTTGCGGATTGCTTCCGCGCGGAAGCAATCCTTAAAACAAAACACGCAACGGACGGAGCTCGGCCCGACCGCCGGTGCCGCCCGCGACTACGGGCGGTGGTACACGCCGTAGTTGACCGCCGCCTGGCCCAGCAGGTCTTTGGTGGAGCCGTACTCGTGCTCCGCCAGCGCCGGCTCGAAGCCGGGGGCCAGCGAGATCTTGTTCTTCAGCGCGTACATCACGAACTCGACCGTGTCGGTGTGGCCGTGGTCGGGGCAGATCGGGCTGTACCCCACCACGCCCGCGGTGTTCTTGCCCACGATCGCGCCCGGCGGCAGCTGGCCGGCGGCCACTCCGTGGCTGGAGGGGCTGATGCCGCCCACCACCCAGCGGATCCCGCCGCCCGAGCCGTTGGAGTTCATGTCGATCACGAACAGGAACAGTTCGGACGCGCCTTTGGGCACCGCGCTCCATTCGAGCGCCGGCGAGCCGCCGTGGCCATCGCAGGTGTACTGCGCGGGGATCGCGCCGTTGCGTTCGAATTCCGAGCTCCCCACCGAGAAGGCGCCCGGCGTGGAGTAGACCTCGCCACTGGAGCTCGACGCCGCCGGCGCGCTCCCGCTCGAGCCCGCGCCCGCGCCCGCGCCGGCGCCCGCGCGGCCGCCGGTGGAGCGGCCTCCCGCCGTGGAGGAGCTCGTTGACGCGCTCCGCCTTGGGTTCAGCTGTTCGGGGGCGCCTTTGTACTGCTTGCAATCTTCCATCACGTACGCCGGCAGGCAATCGGTGAGCGCCTTCCAGTGCGCCTTGAAGCGGTTCTCAAACCCCGCCAGCAACGCCGTGCGCTGGCCCGTGTGACCCGTCGTGACCTGGTCCGCCACACGGCTCTCCAGCAGTTCGACCCGCGTGCGCGCCAGCAGGTCCGAGGAGGTCTCGTGCGATTTGGCCAGGAACCGGCTCAGTCCGCTGCCGTGCCCGAAGGTGCTCGCCTCGAGCTTCGACAGCCGCGATTTGGCCTCTTCTTCTGAGACCGACAGGTGGCGGGCGGCGGCCTCTCCCAGCACCCAGCTGGAGGTGATCAGGAACGCCAGCGCGCTGTGGCTCGGGTTGTTCACTCCGCCCAGCGCCGAATCCACGCTCAGCCAGTGGCGGTAGCTGCTCTGGAGGATCGGCGTGCCCGCCACGTAGGCCACCGCCGGGCCGCTCGAGGCCACGCTCCCGTGCGCGGCGGCGGCGTGCCCGCCCGGCGCGGCGCCCGCCGCGCTCGCCGGCGTCGCCGGGAGGGACGGCGACAGCGAGGAGGAGTGCGCG
>WQXW01000128.1 GCA_009781575.1 Solirubrobacterales bacterium | reverse complement strand
CCTTCCACCTGCACGTAGCCGTTGGCGAACATGCCCGGCGTCACCGGGAGCTCCACGCGGCGATTGCCTTCGAGCACCTGGATCGCATAGCCGCCGCCCGCGGTCGCCACCAACGCGGTGGCCGGCACGGCGAGCACGCTGTGGCGCACGCTCTTGACCAGTTCCACGCTCACCGGCGCCTCGTCCAGATGTGCCACGCGGTGCGCCAGCGCCAGTGTCACCGGAATCGTCGCCGATTCGGCGCCACTGCCGCTTTCGCCGCCGCCTTTTTCACTTTCGCTCGATTTCGCTTCGGTGGCGACCGTGCCCACTTCCACAATTCGCCCCTGCACCGTTTCGCCGCCGGGTAGCAGCACCGGCGCCTGCTCACCGAGGTGCGCCAGCTGCTGCTGTTCGGCCTTGAGTTTCAGTTGCACCTGTTGCTGGGTGGAGGTGGTGGTCAGCGCGAGCTGCCCCGCCCCCGCGCCGCCCGGTTCGCCCGAGCCGCCACCCGGTGAGCCGTCTTCATTCGATTTGCCTCCCCCGGGCGTGCCTTTGCCCGGCGGGGGGTCTTTGCCCTGTGGGTTGCCTTTACCCGGTGGCGCGCCTTTGCCCGGCGGCGCGCCTTTGCTCTGCGGGTTGCCTTTCCCATGTGGATTTCCGCTGTCGTGTGGATTGCCGCTGCCGTGTGGGCTGCCGTTGCCGTGTGGATTGCCGTTGCCGTGTGGGCTGCCGTTGCCGTGCGGGTGCGCGTTACCACTGCCGTGCGGGCTCCCGTTGCTGGGTGGGCCGCCTTTGTGTGGCCGCCCGCCGTGGGCCGCGCCCGGCCGGTGCGTGCCTCCGGGTTTGCCGGGGGTGCGTTTGTCCGCTTTGGGCGGCGATTCGCTCGAGGCCGGCGGTTTGGTCGCTTTTTCGTTCGGGCTCGGGCTCTCGCTCGGGCTCGGGCTTTTGGCGGGTGGGGTCGATTTGGGTTCGGTGGGTGAGGTGGGTGGCGTTGGTGAAGGGCCGCCGGACGCGGGGTGATCGCCCGCGTCCGGCGATGCCGCTTCACCGGGCGGGTCCTGGCCCAGGGCCACGTGCACCGCTGTCACTCGGCGCGCGCTCGGCGCGAAGATGACCCGTCCAAGTTCGACTTCGCCTGTTTCGCGCAGGCCCTCGGCCTTCTGCCAGCGGCGCACCGCGGCGGCGGTGGCGGCACCGAAGTGCGAGTCGTCGGTGATCGCGCCGTAGGGGTCGTATCCGAGGTCGATCAGATTGCGGTTCAGCTGGGCCACGTCGGGGCCGTCGGTGACGCCCTCCTTCAGCGCGCGGTAGGCGGGCACCGACCCGTACATCAGCACAACCGGGAGGGTGTTCATACGGAACAGCGTGCCGCCGCGGGTGATCGTGTCGCCCACTTTGGGCAGCCACGTGAACGTGCCGGCCAGGCGGTCGTACAGTTCCTGCGTGGCGCCGTAACCGAGCGTGCCGTCGACGGTCGAGCTTTCGGTGAGCGTCCGCCGTGTCACGGTGGCCGTGGTGGCGCCCGCGGGGACCCCTGTGGTGGGGACGCCCCCCTTTCCGCCGCCGGCGGTGAGCAGCACGATCGCGGCGATCGCGGCGGCCACGGCGAGCAGCGCGCCGATCGCCAAACGCCGGCGCGTGCGCCGCCGCTCGCCCCCCCCGACCGCCGTCGGGCCGGCGCCGTCAGGGAGGGCGAGCTCGTCCGGGGTCCATCCCGTGTCGGTCGGCGCGGAGCTCGACGTCGGGGACGCGGCCCCGGAGGAGGTTGGCGCCTCGGCCCCGGTGGCGGTCGGGGCGCCGTCGGCGCTCTGTGGCTGGCGCGAGGAGGAGTCCATCGCTAGCCGCCGCCGCCACTCAGCTGTGGACCGGTCCCCTTGCCCCCGCCGGGGGGCCTGGGCATCAGGTGCTGGCACGCGCTCTGCGCCCGCTGGAAGCCCGGGCTTTCGGGGTTGGGCCCGCCACCGCTACCCGGGCGGGCGCCGATCGAGATCCGCGCGCCGCCGCCCTGGGTGGAGGCCTCCACGTGGATGCCGTGTTCGCGCATGCAGCGGGCGAACTTCTGAAGGCGTTCTTCGAGTTCCACTTTCTGCTGGGGCGAGAGGTTCACAGCCTTCTGTTGGGGGCGGTAACGCGCGCACGCGCTCTGTGCGGCTTCCATCGACGCGGGGCCGATGCCGGCGCGGCCGGGTGAGACCTTCAGACCGTGCCCACCGCTCGGCTGGCTCACGGCTTCGGCGTTGATGCCGTGTTCGCGCAGGCACTTGGCGAAGTCGGCGAATTTGGTTTCGGCCGCCTTTTCCTGGGCCCGTTCGCTCGCGGCGGCGTTGGCGCCCGGCGAGGAGGATCCGCCACAGGCGCCCAGCGCGAGGGTCGCTGCGAGGGCGCCAACGCTCGAGACTACGGCATATGAGGGCTTGTACATATCGGGTCATCTCCCTTCTCGATCGGATATCGCCGCCCGTTGTAGCTGGAAGGAGGTAACACTGGTCCAACAGGCTCTGTTGAGCCGCTGTTAGGTGAATCCATGGCTATTTGCCGCCGTTCAATTGCGGACCGGAGCCACGGCCCGCGCCGGGCGGCTTGGGCAACAGTTTTTGACACGCGCTCTGCGCCCGCTGGAAGCCGGGGCTTTCGGGGTTGAGCCCCGAGCTGCCGTGCCCGCTGCCGGCCTGGTGATGGGCCGAGATGCTCACTCCGCCACCGCTGGTGGAGGTTTCCACGTGGATGCCGTGTTCGCGCATGCAGCGGGCGAACTTCTGGACCCCTTCTTCGAGTTCCACCTTCTGCTGGGGCGAGAGGTTCACAGCCTTCTGTTGGGGCCGGTAACGCGCGCAGGCGCTCTGCGCCGCTTCCATCGCCTCCGGGCTCGAGCCCGCGCGGCCCGGTCGAACCCTGAGCCCGCGCCCACCGCCCGGGAGGGTGGCGACTTCGGCGCTGACACCGTGTTCGCGCATGCACCTTGCGAAGTTGGCGCTCCTGGCTTCGGCCGCCTGTTCCTGCGCCCGTTCGCCGGCGGCGGCGTTGGCGCCCGGCGAGGACGATCCGCCACAGGCGCCCAGCGCGAGCGCCGCGGCGAGGGCGCCTACACTCGAGAGCATCACATAGGAGGGCGTGTGCGTCATCGGGTCGTCGTCATCTCCCTTCTCGATGAGCTGTCGTCGCCGTTGTACCGCGCGGTGGGTAACACTGGTCCAACAGGCCCCGTTAACTCGCTGTTACCTGTCCGGGGTAATCCTCTGAGGAATCGACGCAATGACCTTCCACCCCAGTAGGCTCGCGGCCGCGCTTCGATCGCCGGGCCGCCGACTCGCGCCGGCGCTGCGCGCGCGGCTGGTCCCCGCGTGGCCGGGCCTGCCGCGGCGCAGCGTGCGGCTGCGCCTGACAGCGCTGTACGGCTGTCTGTTCCTGCTCTCCGGCGCGGGGCTGCTGGCGATCACCAACCTGCTGGTGCACCGATCCACCGCCACCGCGTTCTTCATCAAGAAGAGCAACGGGCCCGAACACATTCAGGGCGTGATCGGCGGGTTCTCCGCCAGGATCGGCCCGCCGGTCCACCTGGTCGCGCGCCTGCCGGCGGGCCAGGCGGGGGGGCAGGCGGGGGGGCAGACCAAGCTGCGGCTCGAAGACACGCCGAACGCGCGACTCTCGCACGTGGTGCACGTGACCGCGGACGTACCGCTGAGACCTGCGACGGGCGCGCCGGTGCTGGCAGGCGGCAGCGGCGCCGCGCAATCCAGGGCGCTCACGGGGTCGCCCAGCCAACAGCCGCCATCGCCCGAGCAGCTGCAGGCCCAGGCGGACCAGCTCACCGCGCTGGCCACCCGGCAGCAGTCGGTCGAACACAACCACCTGCTGGTTATCTCGGGGATCGCGCTGGGGATCATGGCCCTGATCTCGCTGGTGCTGGGGTGGCTGGTCAGCGGGCGGGTGCTGGCGCCGCTGCGCACGATGACCGCCGCCACGCGGCGCATCTCCGAGCACAACCTGCACGAGCGCCTCGCGCTGCGCGGGCCCGACGACGAGCTGAAGGATCTGGCCGACACGATCGACGGGCTGCTGGCGCGGCTGCAGGAGGCGTTCGACGCGCAGCGCCGCTTCGTGGCCAACGCCTCGCACGAGCTGCGCACGCCGCTGGCGATGATGCGCACCTCGCTGGACGTGGCCACCGCCAAGCCCGACCCTCCGCCGCAGCTGACCGTGCTGGAGCACAAGCTGCGCGAGGGCCTCGATCAGGCCGAGCGGCTGCTGGAGAGCTTCCTCGCGCTCGCCCGCGCCCAGCACGGCGCGCTCGGCGAGCAGCGCCCCGTGGCGCTCGCGCCGATCGTGCGCGGCGCGATCGACGCGCACGCGCTGGCCATCGCGCAGCGGCGCATCGACCTTCACCAGGCGATCGACACCGAGGGACCACTGATCGGCAGCCACACGCTGTTGCGCAGGATGGTGGAGAACCTGATCGAGAACGCGATCCGCCACAACCAGCCCGGCGGCTGGATGCGTGTCGCGATCGCGACCCACGACGAGCCCGAGCCCGGGCAGGGGCAGGGGCAGGGGCAGGGGCATGGGCATGGGCACGAGCCGGGGCTCCTGCGCCTCGTGGTCGAGAGCAGCGGCGCGCCGCTGGAGGAGCGTGCGGTCGCGCAGCTCGCGCAGCCGTTCCGGCGCCTCGGCGCCGAGCGCACCGGCTCCCGCGACGGCGTGGGGCTGGGCCTGTCGATCGTCGCCGCGATCGCCGCGGCGCACGGCGGCGCGCTGCACCTGCGGGCGCGCCCCGAGGGGGGTCTGCGCGCCTGCGTCGAGCTGCCCCGCGCCGATGATCAGCCCCACGGGGGGGCGCGCGCCACGCAGCGGTCCACGGAGAAGCCCACCTCGGAGGGGCGCGCATGAGGGTGCTGGTCGTCGAGGACGTGCCCCGCCTGGCCGACGACATCGCGGAGGGGCTGCGCGACCAGGGCATGGCGGTCGACGTCGCCTACGACGGCCTGGACGCGGCGGTCAAGATCAACACCAACCGCTACGACGTGGTGGTGCTCGATCGCGATCTGCCCGGCATGCACGGCGACGCGCTCTGTCGCATGGTCGCCGTCTCCGAGGAGCCCGCGATGGTGCTGATGCTGACCGCCTCCGACAGTCCCCACGATCGTGTCAGCGGGCTGGGCATCGGCGCCGACGACTACCTGGGCAAGCCGTTTCACTTCCCCGAGCTGATCCTGCGCGTGCGCTCACTCGCGCGCCGCCGGCCCACCGCCCACACGATGGTGCTGCGCGCCGGCGGCATCGAGCTCGACCAGCTCGCGCGCACCGCCACCCGCGACGGCCACCCCCTCGAGCTGACCGTGAAGGAGCTCGGCGTGCTGGAGGCGCTGATGCGCGCGCACCCCAACGTGCTGAGCGCCGAGCGCCTGCTGGAGCAGGTGTGGGACGAGAACGCCGATCCGTTCACCAAGACCGTGCAGGTCACGATCGGGCGGCTGCGCCGCAAGCTCGGCGACCCCCAGCCCATCCAGACCATCCCCGGCTCCGGCTACCGCATCGCCTGACCGGGCGCGCGCGCTCAGGAGATCTCGTCGAGGCGCGCCACGATCGCCTCGGCGTAACGGATGTAGCGCTCGTAGTCGAACACCGAGTCGAGGTCCATCTCCGCGGTGGCCGGCTCCTGCGCCAGCAGCTCCTGCATGGGGATGCCCTCGTCCCACGCCTGCTGGGCCACGCGCTGCACTATGCGGTAGGCCTCATCCCGCTCCATGCCCTCCTCGACCAGCGTGAGCATGAGCATGCCCGAGGAGAGCGCGCCGTAGGTCAGGTCGATGTTCGCGCGCATGCGGTCCTCGTGCACGGTCATGCCCCGCACCACCTCGATCGCGCGCTGTTGCATGTGGTCGAGCAGG
>WQXW01000127.1 GCA_009781575.1 Solirubrobacterales bacterium | reverse complement strand
TATCAGTTCGCCTCCCAGTTGCCGCAGCTGTCCAGCCTGAACGGCGCCGGCAGCGGCGTATCATTCGACTCTGCGACCGGCGAAACCGAGCTGTACCTGGCGGTTGGCGACCCAGCGAAGGTGGACGTCTTCGGCGTTGGCCTGTGTGGGACGTTGGAATGCGCGAGCCTGCAGCAGGAATGGACCGGCACCCCGAGCGGCTCGTTCTCGAGCGTACGCGACGTGGCGGTCGACACGGCGACGGATTGGGCCAGCGGCGACGTATTCGTCACCGATTTCGGTACGGGCGCAAATGCCGTTGACGTCTTCAAGCCCAGAGCGGGAGGTGGCGATGAATATGTCACGAGTCTGACTGGGACCGCGCCGAGCGAACCTTTCTCGCAACCCGAAAAGGTGGCGGTGTCGGGGTTGAACGGAGATGTGGTGGTCGAGGATGGTGGATCGAGGGTCGACGTCTTCGAACCCGAGGGCACTGACACGTATGTATTCAAGGGTCGATTGGCATTGCCCGGCGGCTCCGAAGCAATCCAAAACCTGGCGGTCGACGGCGGCACTGGCGAGATCTACGCGGCGACGAGCTCCGCTATTTACGAGTACGGCCCCGAACTCGCGCTACGCGGCCAGATTGCGGGCGCGGAAACGCCCGAACAACAATGGTCCGGTGAGACCCTTGGGCCCCGTGGGCTGGCGGTCGATCCGGTTTCCCACCGCGTGTTCGTGGGCGTGTTCGACAGCGGCGAACGGGATGGGGTCGTCGACGTGTTTGGTCCTGACGTCGTGGTACCAGACGTGACCGTGGGATCGGCGTCGAGCCCGAAGATCGAATCCGCGACACACACCTGGAGCGTGGAAGTGAGCGGTACGGTCAACCCGCTGAACGAAGGCCAAGCCACCTGCACAGTCGCGTGGGGGAGGTCCCCAGCGCTCGAAGACTCCACTCCGTGCCCCGGTGTCGTCCCGAACGGCGAAACCGCGGCGGCGGAGACCACGACGCTAGCCAAACTGGCACCCGATACGACCTACTACTATCGCCTGGAGGCGACGAACAAGAACGGCACGAATCCGGGTGAGCCGAGCGAAGACCGAACCTTCCACACGCCGGGCCCGGGTCTGAGCGAAGAGTCAGTCCTGGAAATCTCCGCGTCGAGTGCCAGGCTGGAGGCCAGGGTAAACCCCGACGAGGTCGCGACCTCGTACTACTTCGAATACGACACGCGCGAATACATGGAAGCCGAAGGTCCGCACGGCAGCCGCGCGCCGCTCGCGAACGCGGCGATCGGCGGGGGCGAAGAAGACGTGGAAGTCGAACAGCAGGCGCAAGGGCTAGCAGCTGACACCACGTATCACTACCGCGTCGTGGCGACTGACGAAATCGAAGGCGGCAAGATCGAAGAATTCGATGGCCCCGACCAGACGTTCGTGACGCAGCCGCCCGGCGGCTCGCTGACGCTGCCGGACGGGCGCACCTGGGAATTGGTGTCTCCGCCGGACAAGCACGGAGCTACGATTGCGGGAATCGGTGAATCGGGGGTGTCGCAGGCCGCCGCGAGCGGGGAGGCGTTCACGTTTCTCGCCACCGCTCCGACGGAACCCAAGCCGCAGGGATACGACGACAGTGTGCAGTTACTCGCAACACGGGGCCCAGACGGCTGGTCTGCGCTCGATATCGCCACACCACATATCGCTCCCGTCGGGCTCCACCCAGGCAACGGGGATGAATATCGCTTCTTCTCCGAAGATCTCAGCTCTGGCATGGTGGAACCGCTCGGGCCGTTCTCGCCCCCGGAAAGCGAACGCGTATACGAGGCCTCTCCCGAAGCGACCGACCGCACCCCGTATTTGCGCCACGATGCGACCTGCACCGCCGAACCCACGAGCTGTTACGAGCCGCTTGTCACGGGCGCCGCCGAATGCGGCGATGTGCCAGAAGGCACGGAATTCGGAGGCAGCGATAACGTCCCGTTCGGGGACGCGAACTTCGTGGGCTCGAGCCCGGACGCGAGCCATGCCGTGCTCAAGTCCTCGATCGCGCTGACCGCCGAATCTGCCCCTGCCGGCGGTTTGTATGAGTGGTCCGCGGGCGCGCCCTGCACGGACAGGCTGGCGCTCGTCAGTCAGCTTCCTTCCGAAGAAGGGGGTCGACCGGCCACCGATCCTCAGCTCGGGAGGACCGGGGCCACACGTGACGCGGTCTCCACCAACGGCTCTCGGGTTTTCTTCTCGGCCCAGGGACACCTCTACATGCGCGAAACCACTACGCACGAAACCGTGCAGCTGGACGCTGTCCAGGGTGCGCCGGAACCGGGTGAAGGTAAACCATCCTTCCAGGCCGCCAACAGGGAAGGCACCAAGGTCTTCTTCACTGACGAGCAGCGCCTGACCTCCCACTCGTCGGCCAATGGGATTACGAACAATCCCAAGGCCGACCTGTACGAGTGTGAAATCGTCGTCGTGGCGACAGCCGGCGCAACGAAGCCGAAGTGCGAACTGCACGACCTGACAGCGAAGCTCGCCGGCTCAGCCGGGCCGGCCGAAGTCCAGGGCGTCATCGGTGCGAGCGCCAACGGTGAATACGTGTACTTCGTGGCCCACGGCGAGCTGACCGAAAGTGCGAACGCCGCGGGTGAAACGGCCGCGCCCAGCGGCGAGAACCTCTACGTCGAGCGCTACGACGGCGAACGTGGTCAGTGGAACCGCACGTTCATCGTGACCCTCGCGAGCGAAGACGAACGCGACTGGCGGGGCAATCTGGCAAAGCTGACATCCCGGGTCTCGCCCGACGGCGCGTGGTTGGCGTTCATGTCCCAGCGCGCGCTGACCGGGTACGATAATCGTGATGCTGCCAGCGGAGTGCCGGATGAGGAGGTGTACGTCTACGACGCGCCCACGGGCAGGCTCGTATGCGCGTCATGCAACCCGACCGGCGCACGCCCATCGGGCGTGGAATACGCCAAGCTCAACGGCCGGCTCGCCGGCGGCGACCGTATGTGGCCCGAAAATCAATGGCTGGCTGCGAACATACCCGGTTGGACGCCCTACAGCCTCAGTGAAAGCCTCTACCAGTCGCGCTACCTCTCCGACAGCGGCCGCCTGTTCTTCGACAGCAGCGACGCGCTCGCCCCGCAGGACATCAACGGCAACGAGGACGTATACGAGTACGAGCCGCCCGGGGTGGGGAACTGCGCCGTCAACGCCTCCACATTCAGCGCGCGCTCCGGCGGGTGCGTCGGACTGATCTCCTCCGGGGTCGCGCAGGGCGAATCAGCGTTCCTCGACGCCAGCGAAAACGGCAGCGACGTGTTCTTCCTGACGACCGAAAAACTGGTGTCGCAGGATACGGACACCGCCCTGGACGTTTACGACGCGCACGAATGCACCGGCTCCTCGCCGTGCCAGCTTGCGTCAGGGACGGCCCCTTCGCTATGCATCACAGCCGACGCCTGCCGGGCGGCGCCGGCGAGTCAGCCGGAAACCTTCGGTGCGCCAACCACCCAGACGTTCAGGGGCGCTGGCAACTTCAAACCGCAAGCTGTGACGTCCACCGCGAAGGCGAAGCCTCTCACGCGCAGGCAGCTGCTCGGGCGGGGGCTGACGTCGTGCCGGCGGCACGACCTGGCCAAGCGCAAGCGTGCGGCTTGCGAACGCGACACCCGCAGGAGGTACGGATCCGCGACGTCCACCCGGAAGCGAGCAAAAAGGGGTGCGAGATGAGGCTGGCTCGCGCCGCTGGACGAGCGCTGCTCGTGGCGTGCGTGGGCGCCTCGCTGGCGTTGCCGCTGGTCGCAGCCCAGCCGGCGCAGGCGAGCTCGGTGTGGTGGGGTCTGACGTCGGGCTCATGGCCGGCGAACCTGCCCCCCGGCGGCACCGGCAAGGTAATCGTGACGGCCCAGAACCTGGGCTACGCGAGCGCCAACGCGATCTCCAGCCCCGTTACGCTCGACGACACTCTGCCTGCCGGCCTGGAAGTGCTCGACACGAAAGGCAAACCGCAGAGAGAAAGCCTGGCGGGCGAAGCGGCCGGAGGGAAGTTCAGTCGCGGTCCGGTGGCGTGCGCGGCACCCTCGGCGCACGAGGTCGTGTGCAGGTTCGGCGAAGAAAAACTGGACACAACGCTGCCTCCCTACGAACAGCTCGAAGCGCGGATCGCGGTCAGGATCGCTTCGACCGCGACCGACGGCGAACAGAACATCGTCTCGATCTCCGGCGGCGACGGAGCCGGTAAAACGCTCTCCCGAGCAATCGCCGTCGGCGAAGAAGCCGGCTTCGGCATCGAAAACTTCGAGCTGGTGCCCGAAGAAGAAGGGGGCCGCGTTGCTACGCAGGCGGGCGCACACCCGTTCCAGCTGACGAACGTCCTCGCGTTCAACACGAGCGAAGTCGCGGCCAGCCCCGGACAACAGGAGACCGCCGCGCTCGCCAAGGATGTGACGGTGCAGCTGCCGCCGGGGTTGATCGGCAACCCCACGCCCTTCCCGCAGTGCACAGATGCACAGTTCACACACCAGGAAGAAGGAACCGAACACGACGAATGCGCGGCCCAGACTGCGATCGGAGCAGCGACGATCAACTTCAACGCCTCGGACGGCGTCGGTGTGCACACAGTGCCGCTGTTCAACCTCGTACCGTTGAGAGGGGAGCCGGCGCGCTTCGGCTTCGAAGTCGTCGGCGCCCACGTCACCCTCGACACGTCCGTGCGCACGGGCAGCGACTACGGCGTCACGGTGAAGGTGAGCAACATCACCGAGGTCGCCGGGTTCTTCGCCAGCAAGGTGACTTTCTGGGGGGTTCCCGGCGACCCGCGCCACGACGCCGCGCGCGGTTGGAACTGCGTGGAAGGGCTGCCCACGTGCACCCACCTGGGGGAGAACCAGCCGCCGCCGCTACTGTCGCTGCCGACCGCGTGCACCGGGCCGATGCGCGCGACCATGCAGGCCGACTCGTGGGCGGAACCGCACCCCACAGAACCGATGCAGGCGCCGCTGTTCCGCGAATACGAACTGGACGCGCTCGACGGCTGCAACCACCTGCAGTTTGTCCCGTCGATCGCCGTGAGCCCAGACGTTCCCGATGCCAGCACCTCGACGGGGCTCACGACCGACGTGCACGTCCCGCAGACAGCCGCGTTGAACGCCGAAGCACTGGCCGAGTCGGCGGTCAAGGACATAACGGTCGCGCTGCCGGAAGGGGTCGGCCTGAACCCCTCAGGCGCGGACGGGTTGGAAGCCTGCGGGGAGTCTCAGGTAGGCTTTATCGGCGTGGAACAGGGCGGCACTGACCTCTTCACCGGCGGGCTGCCCCAACCGTTCTGCCCCAATGCGTCGAAGATCGGCACGGTCAAGATCAAGACGCCGCTCTTGCCCAACCCCTTGGAAGGCGCGGTGTACCTTGCCGCCCAGAACGAAAACCCATTCGGCAGCCTGGTGGCGATGTACATCGTCGCCGAAGACCCGGTCTCGGGCACGCTCGTGAAGTTGCCGGGCCAAGTGTCGCTGAACCATACGACCGGGCAGGTCAGCGCGACGTTCGACAACACCCCTGAGCTGCCCTTCGAAGACGCCGAACTGCACTTCTTCGGCGGCGAACGCGCGCCACTGGCGACGCCGGCCCACTGCGGCACCTACACCACCCAGGCCTCGTTTACGCCGTGGTCGGGCAACGCAACGGTGCCCTCCTCCTCGAGCTTTCAGATCGAAAGCGGCTCGAACGGCTCCCCCTGCCCGGGCGCGAGCCTGCCCTTCCAACCCTCCCTCACCGCGGGCAGTACTTCCAACCAGGCCGGCGGCTTCTCGCCGTTCACGATGACGATGTCCCGCCAGGACGGGAACCAGAACCTTCAATCGATCGTGCTGCACATGCCTCCGGGCCTGACTGGCACGCTCGACGGGG
>WQXW01000126.1 GCA_009781575.1 Solirubrobacterales bacterium | reverse complement strand
CTGGATCTCCGAAGCCCCGCCCGGCTCCACCGCCTCCGCGCCCGGCGAAGTGGCGGTCAACGAGGTCGTGCTCTACAAGCCGCGCTAGCCGGCCCGGCCGCCCAAGCCGCTCGTCAGCGGCCGGCGCCGGCCCCGCCGGCCCCGCTTGCCGTGCCGGCCCCGCCCGCCGCGCCGGCCGCGCCGGCCGCGGCGCGCGGGGCGCCCCTGCGCGTGCGCCCCCTGCTCCAGACCTCGTCCAGGAAGTCGGCGACCTCGCCGGTGAGGCGCTCCGGTTTGAGGCGCATCTCGACCAGCGAGTTGGCCAGCAACAGACGCGCGTTGGGCAGCTCTTCGGCCAGCATCCCCGCGTCCGAGAACGGGTGCACCGGGTCGCGGCGATGGCCCATGATCAGCGCGGGGGTGCGCAGCTTGCGCCGTTCCGAGCGGTGGGGCGCCACGCGACCGAAGAAGAGGCCCTGCAGCACCGCGCCGCCGGGGCCGGGGTCCTGGCGCAGCAGGTCCAGCACCACGTTGCCGTAGTACGGCACCACACCGCGCGGGATCGCGCGCGCCGCGCGTTGCACGCCCTTCATGAGCGGCTCGCCGAAGGTCAGCGCCACCAGGATCGGGGTGAAGGTCAGCGCGCTCACCAGCAGCGCGTTGTCCAGCACCGGCATCTCCAGCACCATGCCCCGCAGTCGCTCCGGCGCGCGGCAGGCCACTTCGAGCGCCGCGTTGGCGCCCAGCGAGGTGCCCATCACCACCGCTTCCTCGAGCTCGAGGTGGTCCATCAGCGCCAGCACCTGCTCGGCGAACTGGGTCGTCGAGTAGCGCCACATGTCGCGTGGGCGATCCGAGCGGCCGTGGCCCAGCAGATCCATCGTCACCACATAGTTGCCCCGCGCCGCCAGCGCCAGCGCCAGCGGGTGGTCCATCGTCTGCGACAGCAGCAGCCCGTGGATCAGGATCACCGGCCGCCGCTTGGCCGCCGCCGAGCGCGCGGTCCTGCCCCGCTTGCCCTTGGTGGTCAACTCGGCGGGGCCGCCGCCGTACTCGGTGTACGCGAGCTTCAGACCCTCGTGTTCGAAAAATGACATGGCGTCCTCAAGGTAGCGGCATCGACTGTCCGCGCGTCGCCCGCTCGCCGCCCGCGCGTTGGATGTCCGGAGGATGCGGGAAGTTGGCCGCGCGCAGGCGCCGCTGCCACCGCCGCCCGGGCGATCCGTGGCTCGCCCGGGCGACCGGTGCCCTCTCCGTGGCCGTCTTTTCCCTCCGGCAGACGACCTGTGTCCTAAACCCCGGCCGCCTCTGGAAGATGCGCTGCAAGAGACATTTGCCACACGCACCTCCCATTGGGCGCCGCGGCGCGCTAGCGTGGCGGTTGGCAGGCACGTCGGGCGAAAGGAGTGTGGGTGGCCAAGAAGGTCCGCAACCTCAGTGGTCAGGTGGCCGCGGTGACCGGCGGCGCGCGCGGGATCGGGCGCGCCACCAGCGAGGCGCTGCTGCGCAGGGGCGCCACGGTGGCGATCGGCGACCTCGACGCCGACGCCGCGCGGGCCACCGCCTCCGAGCTCGGGAGCGGCGCAATCGCGCTCCCGCTCGACGTATCCAACCGCTCCTCCTTCGAGGCCTTCCTGGACGAGAGCGAAGCGCAGTTGGGCCCGCTGGACGTGCTGATCAACAACGCCGGCATCATGCCCGTGGGCCCGTTCGTGGACGAGGACGACCGAGTCGCCGCGCGCCAGATCGACATCAACCTCCACGGGGTGATCCTGGGCATGAAGCTGGCGCTCGCGCGCATGCTCCCCCGCGACCGCGGCCACATCGTCAACATCTCCTCGCAGGCCGGCCGCTTCCCCACGCCCGGCGGCGCCACCTACTCGGCGACCAAGCACGCGGTGATCGGCCTCACCGAGGCTGTGCGCGGCGAGCTGCGCCTCATGAACGCCTCGATCGACCTGAGCTACGTGATGCCCTTCGTGGTCAACACCGAGCTCGGTGCCGGCCTGGGCAGGGTGCGGGGCATGCGCGCGCTCGAGCCCTCCGAGGTCGCCACCGCGATCATGCGCGCGCTGGAGCGCCGGGAGGTCGAGGTGTGGGTGCCCCGCTCCGCGCGCCGCACCCACTGGCTGGCCGCCGTGGTCCCGCGCGCGCTCGCCGAGCGCACCGCGCACGCGATCGGCGCCGATCGCGTGCTGGCCGGCGCCGACTCCGCCGTGCGCCGCCAGTACGAGCTGCGCGCCACCACCGCGCGCCCACAGCTGCAGCCCCCGCCCCCGGGGGTGATCCCGTTCGAGCGGAGGACGCCCGCGGCCAACGGCATCTCCACCGGGCCCCCCACCCCCCGCTCCCCATGGCCCACGCGCGACGACCCATCCTCTCCGCGCGACCCATCGTCCGTGCGCGACCCATCCTCTCCGCGCGATCCATCGTCCGTGCGCGATCCATCGTCCACACGCGAGCGATCGTCAGCGCGCGGCCGGTCGGCGGGGCGCCAGGCGCCGCGTGGAGGCGGCTCCGAGGATCGCGATCCCTGGGGCCGCCAACGCCCGCCCGAGGACCGGGGCCCTGATGACCGGGGCCCCGACGGGGGGGACCCGGGTGACGGGGACCCGGGTGACGGGGGGCCCGGGGAGGGCGCCGCGGCCTGATCGCGCCGGCTCGCGGGAGCGCCGCAAACGCCGCACTGCCGAGCCGCCAGGAGAGCAGCGCCGGATTGCCGCCAAACGCGCCGGCGCCCGCTCGTTCGGCGCCAGTCGAGCCGAGCAGCGTCCGTTGCGTTTTTTGTTTTGAGGATTGGTTCCGCGCGGAATGAATCTTTTTTTTGAATCCCCCAACGGCGCCTCAGACAGGTGTGTTCGAGGAGCCGAGCCGCGCCGGATTCGGTTCCGGGAGACCCGCTCAGCCGCCCGCGAGCCACGCGGCGATGAGCGTGCCGATCAGCGGGCCCTGGTCCTCCTGGAGGAAGTGCGAGGCGTGCTCGATCGTACGGGGCGGTTCGCGCCCGATGGCGCGCGCGAAGCTCTCCGCCACGCCCAGCGGCAGCACGGGGTCGGAGTCGGCCCACAGCATCAGCGTGGGCCGGCGATCCGCGCGCAGCGCCTCGAGCACGCGCCGCCCCTCGGCCGCGCCCGGCGCGTCGGGCGCGAAGGGGATCAGCTCCGGGAAGGCACGCGCGCCGGCCTTCGAGCCGGCGGTGGGGAAGGGCGCCTCGTACGCCGCCAGCACCTCCTCGCCCGGGTCGATCTTGCAGGCGCCCCTGATGAGCGGGGCGATCGGGAGGTCCTCGGTGCGCGCCACGAAGTCGCGGAACGCCAGCCACGCGTCGCTCATGCGCTGGTGTCCGGTGAAGAGGCCGGTGTCCATCACCACCAGCCGCGCCACGCGCTCGGGGTGCTCCACCGCCAGGCGCAGCCCGATCGGCCCGCCCCAGTCGTGCACCACCATCGTGGCCCCCCGCAGGTCGAGGTCCTCCAGCAGCGTCGCCGCGAGCGCCACGTGGCGCTCGTAGGAGTACCACGACAGCCGCGCCGGCTTGTCGGAGCGGCCGAAGCCGACCAGGTCGGGGGCGACACAGCGAAAGCCCGCCTCGCGCACCGGCGGGATCACCTTGCGCCACAGAAACGACCAGGTGGGCTCGCCGTGCATGAACACCACCGGCGCGCCCTCGCCCTCGTCGATGTGCGCCAGCCGCAGCCCGTCCACCTCGCGGTAGTGGGGCTCGAACGGGAACTCCGGCAGACCCTCCAGCCGCTCCTCGGGGGTGCGCACCACCTGCTCCATCGCGCGATGCAGCATATTCCCGCGCCGATCGGTTAGGCTCGCCCGCGATATGCACGCGGCAACGCTGCAGTTGGTGCCGGTCATGGCGGCGGAGAAAAGCCACACCTCCTTCTACATCGCCGCCGGCGTGCTCGTGGCTTGGGCGGTGGTGATCTCGCTGCTGATCGGGCTGCGCCGCCCCTCCTTCCCCGGCAACCTCCTGGGCGAGCGCGCGATCATCTCGGTCAGCGCGATCCTCGTGGCGGCCACCGCGGCGACCGCGGTGATCGACTCCGGCGTGCCCACGCGCGCGAGCGCCGCCTCCCCCAACGCGCCGGTTCCGAGCGGGCCGACCACGACGCTGTCGCTCGCGGCGGCCAGCAGCGGGGAACTGGCCTACTCGACCAAGTCGCTCCACGCGAAGGCCGGCAACGTGCAGATCGGCTTCACCAACCTCTCGCCGCTGGAACACAACGTCACGGTCGAACGCGCCGGCCACGTGCTGGGCGCCACTCCGACGTTCAGGGGCGGCACGCGCACGCTGACCCTCCACCTGCCGCCCGGCACCTACACCTACTTCTGCTCGGTGCCCGGCCACCGCCAGGCAGGGATGCAGGGCACGCTCACGGTGCTCTGAGACCCGGCGTGCCGCGGGCGCGCTGGCCGTACCCTTCGCCGCGGTGAACAGCGCCAACCCCGAGCGACCGCCCCACATATGCGTCTTCTGCGGCGCGCGCAGCGGCGCGCGGCCGGCCTACCGCGCGGCGGCGCGTGGGCTCGCGGCGGCGCTGGTGCAGGAGGGGATCGGGCTCGTGTACGGCGGCGGGCGGATCGGGCTGATGGGCGAGCTGGCCGACGCGGTGCTGGCGCGGGGCGGGCAGGCGGTCGGGGTGATCCCCCGCGCGCTGCTCGAGCGCGAGCCGCCCCACGAGGGACTCAGCGAGCTGCACGTGGTCGACTCGATGCACGCGCGCAAGGCGCTGATGGCGGAGCGCTCCGACGGCTTCATCGCGCTGCCCGGCGGCAGCGGCACGCTCGATGAGCTCTTCGAGGCGTTCACGTGGACCCAGCTGGGCATCCACCGCAAGGGGTGCTGCCTGCTGAACGTCGAGGACTACTTCGGGCCGCTGGTGGAGTTCCTGGACCACGCCGTGCGCGAGGGCTTCCTGCTCCCCGCCGATCGCGCGATCCTGCTGGTGGAGTCCGATCCGCGGCGCGCGCTGCAGCGCGTGGTCGGATGGCAGCGCTCGCCCGCGCGCAGCGCCGCGGGGTAGCCGCTCCCTTACGCGCGCCTTACGTCGGTCGTGTAAGAGATCGGCAAGGTATATGCGCCACACTGAACCGGCATGGTCCTGCTGATCGCGTTCGCGCTTCTGGCCGGCGGAGCCACCGCCGTGTCGCCGTGCGTGCTGCCCGTGCTGCCGGTGGTGCTGGCCACGGGCGCCACCGGCGGGCGGCGGCGGCCGCTCGGGGTCGCCACCGGGCTGGCGCTGTCGTTCACCTTCGCCACGGTGGCCCTCGTGTACGCGATCTCCGCGCTCGGCCTCCCCAGCGGGCTGCTGCGCACCGTGGCGATCGCGGTGCTGATCGCGTTCGGCGTCTCGCTGATCGTGCCGGGGCTCGGCGACCGCATCGAGGCCGCGCTCAGCCGCATCGGCCCCCGGCGCGCGCTGGTCGGCTCGGCGCGGGGCGGCGGCGAGGGCTTCTGGTCGGGCGCGCTGGTCGGCGGGGGGCTGGGGTTCGTGTACGCGCCGTGCGCGGGCCCGATCCTGGCGAGCGTGATCACCGTGTCCGCGTCGCAGAGCTTCACCGCCGGGCGGCTGGCGGTGGCGCTCGCCTACGGCGTGGGCTCGGCGGTGGTTCTGTATGCCCTGATGCTCGGCGGGCGACGGCTGAGCGGGCGCCTCACGCGGCGCACCGCGCGCATGCAGATCGCGATGGGCGCGGTGATGGTGATCGTCGCGGTGGCGATGCTCGGCAACCTCGACACGCGCTTTGAGACCGCGATCGCCAGCGATCTGCCCGGCTTTTTGATCAACCCCACCAACGGCCTGGAAACCACGCACGCGGCCGCCGCGCAGCTGAGCGCGCTGCGCGGCCACCGCTCGCACCCCACCGGCGGGCTGCGCCAGGCCAACGCCGGCCAGCGCCTGCCGGTGCTCGGCCGCGCGCCCGAATTCAGGG